>CANQYS010000012.1 GCA_947628115.1 uncultured Clostridia bacterium
ACCAACATTGTATCATAAGTTTTAATTATGTGTCTTTTTATTTTTCTAAAAACGGTAATTTAATTTTACCATTTTTATTATATTTTTTTTGAATTAATTGCAATTTCCAATGCTCGTCTCTCTTCTTCTGATAATTTATTATTAGTTTTACCTTCATTTACTTGTTTTGCATAAATATTAGACATTTCTCTTGAATAAATACCATTTAATATTACTCCATCATTATTATCATTTAAAAGTGCTAAAGCAAAACTCAAATCACTTCCAGTATCTTTAAATGCACTATATCTTACCATTCCTATTTTTTTGATACATAAAGAAATATTATTATCAAGTCTATTACAATATTTAATAATTTCTTCATTTTTATTATTAACATACTCGACTTTATTTATATATGTCTTGAGCATTTCTTCTATATTATTTCCATTACCTATTTTTTTCATGAATTTTTTATAATTTTTATTTATTTTACTTAATTTTAGTTGACTACATATATATAATATTAGCAATAAAACATTAAATATTGCTATTGTATATAAAAAAATTTCTGATTTAATAAATTCATTTATCATAAAAGCCTCCAAAGATTATTTTATAATATTTAAAATTCTATCTAAATCTTCATTAGAAGAATATTGAATTATAATTTTTCCACTTCTTTCTTTTGCTTCTAATTTTACTTTTGTTCCAAAGAAATTTCTAAAAGAATCTTCTATTTCACGGTAAATTGGTTCATATCTGTTTTTTATTGTTGGATTCGTTTTCTTTTTTATTCTCATTTGTTTTTCAACTTCTCTTACACTATCTCCTGACTCAATTATATATTTAGCTGCTTCGTATTGTTTTTGTGCATCATCTATAGCAAGTAACGCTTTGCAATGTCCTTCAGTAATTTTTCCTTCTCTTACAAGATCAATTACTCTTTGATCTAAATTTAAAATTCTTACAGTATTTGCAAGACCACTTCTACTAATTCCTAATTTATCTGCCAATTGTTGTTGAGTTAAATTATATGTATCTAATAATTCTCTTATTGCTGTTGCTTTTTCTATTGGGTTTAGATCTTCTCTTTGAATGTTCTCAATTAGCGCTATTTCACTATTTTTTTGTTTATCGTAATCTCTTACAATTGCTGGAATTTCATCTAATCCAGCTTTTTTAGATGCTCTCCATCTTCTTTCACCTGCAACTATTTGATAATAGTTATCCTTTTTAGAGACTATAATTGGTTGTATTACACCATATTCTTTAATCGAATTTGATAATTCTTCTAATGCCTCTTCGTCAAAATTTCTTCTTGGTTGCTCTCTATTAGGTTCCACATCTATAATTTTTAGATTTTGAACCTTTTCTCCTTCTTTGATATTTTCTTCCTCTATATAATTATTTAATAATAATGCATCTAATCCTTTCCCTAATCCTGTATTTTTTGTCATTTTGTCATCACTCCTTAATTTATTATAGTATGTTCTTACAATAATTTATTAATTTTAATCTTTTATTTATTATTACCTTTTATAATTTCATTTGTTAATTTTTCATAACATCTAGCACCCTTTGATTTAGGTGCATATAAACTTATTGGCATTCCATAACTTGGTGCTTCACTAAGTTTTATATTTCTTGGTATAATTGTTTTATAAACATTGTCTTTAAAATAAGTTTTAACTTCCTTTATAACCTGATTAGAAAGATTTGTTCTTGTATCACTCATTGTTAGTACAACTCCTTCAATATATAAAGATTTATTAAGTTGTTTTCTAACTAAATTAACTGTGTTTATAAGTTGTCCTACACCTTCTAATGCATAATATTCACATTGTATTGGAATAAGTAATGAATTAGATGCGGTAAATGCATTTATTGTAAGTAATCCTAATGATGGAGGACAATCTATTATAATATACTGAAAATCATTTTCTATAACTTCTAGTTTTTGTTTTAGTCTAGTTTCTCTAGACATCATTGATACAAGTTCTACTTCTGCTCCAGCTAAATTAATATTAGAAGGACATACTAATAAATTTTTAATTGAACTTTGTATTATTGCCTCATTTATTTCTACATCATTTATTATTACATCATAAATAGATTTTTCACAATTTTTATCAATACCTAATCCACTTGTTGCATTACCTTGTGGATCAGAATCTATTAATAAAACTTTTTTACCTTTTTTTGCTAGTATAGTACTTACATTTACTGCTGTTGTAGTCTTTCCTACACCACCTTTTTGATTTACTACTGCGATTATTTTGCTCAATTTTATCCCTCCAACTATTATCATGTTTTTTATAAGTAATAAAAATTTCATTAACATACTAATAATATAAAAATATAATCAATATGTCAATGAATTTATATAATATTTTTTCAATTATTTTTATTATTCTATGTCGAAAAATGTTATTTTGCCTGTCAGTTAAATTTCACTTATTTCAACTGTTTCACGCTTCTGTTAGGTGTGGAACAGATTTATAATGGGTTCTTTGTAGGTGTTCCAGCTTTTCTAGGATATTGTTCCACTAAGTAATTTATTTTTTTTATTTCAATTATATTTCTTTTAAATTCCGTATCAGGAATAATAAATTCATCTATACTTACTAAATTTCCTCCCAATACATTTATAGCCCTTTTACTGTTTTTTATTTCTTCATTGATATTTGCACCCTTCATACAAATACATTTTCCATTTACTTTTACAAATGGCATTAAATATTCTAGTAATATATTTAATGGAGCTACTGCTCTTGCAATTGCAATGTCAAATGTTTCTCTATATTTTTTATCTTTACCATAATCTTCTGCTCTACCATGAACTGTTTCTATATTTTTTAAATTTAATTTTTCTATAACCTCATTTAAAAAATTTATTCTTTTATTTAAAGAATCTAATAGTACAACACATGTTTCTGGAAATATTATTTTAATTGGAATCCCTGGAAATCCAGCACCTGTACCCACATCTATTATAGTACTATCTTTATTAATTTTGCTTATTACTGTTAATGAATCTATAAAATGCTTTATTATTATTTCTTTTGGATCTGTAATTCCTGTTAAATTCATAACTTTATTCCATTCTAGCAATAAATTCATGTAACTATAAAATTGATTTACTTGAATTTCAGATAAGTTTATATCTAATTTATTTGAATAAATTTTCATTATTTCTTCAAATTCTTTTTTTTCCATTTTTTAATTCCTTTTCATAAAATTTATCTATTAAACAAATTGTAGTTTGTTTAATATAATTCATTTGCGTTTTCTTTGTTCTAAATAAATTAACAATACATTTATATCAGCTGGGGAAATTCCAGATATTCTAGAAGCTTGTCCTATTGAAATCGGTCTAAATTTATCTAATTTTTGTCTTGCTTCTAAACTTATTCCTTTTAAACTTTTGTAATCAATATCTTCTGGAAGCATTTTAGTTTCTAATTTTTTGAATTTCTCTACTTGTACTAATTGTAGTTTTATATATCCTTCATATTTTACTTGTATTTCTACTTGTTCTGCCTCTTGCTTTGTTAAAATTGGTCTATCTGTATCTATTTTTTCTAATGTTTTATAAGAAAGTTCGCTTCTTTTTAATAATTCTATTATTTTTATTCCATGTTTTATTGGTGCTGAATTATTTTCTTCTAAGAACTTATTAACCTCTTCTGTTGGTTTTATATTTACTGTTTTTAATCTTTCAATTTCTTTTTTTATATTTTCCTTTTTATCTAAAAATTTTTTATATCTTTCATCAGATATTAATCCTACATTATATCCAATTTCAGTTAATCTTAAGTCTGCATTATCTTGCCTTAGTAGTAATCTATATTCTGCTCTAGATGTCATCATTCTATATGGTTCATTTGTTCCTTTTGTTACTATATCATCGATTAAAACACCTATATATGCATCTGATCTATGTAATATAATTGGTTCTTTTCCTTCTATTTGAAGACTTGCATTAATTCCAGCAATAATTCCTTGTGCTGCAGCCTCTTCATATCCAGATGTGCCATTTATTTGTCCTGCTAAAAACATTCCTTTTATATTTTTTAATTCTAGTGATAATTTTAACTGTAATGGATCTATTGCATCATATTCAATTGCATATGCAGGTCTAGTAAATTCAACATTTTCTAGTCCCGGAATAGTTCTATACATTGCAATTTGTACATCTTCTGGAAGAGATGAACTCATTCCTTGAACATACATCTCTTCAGTATCTAGTCCCATTGGTTCAATGAATATTTGATGTCTTTCTTTATCACTAAATCGTACAACTTTATCTTCTATTGATGGACAATATCTTGGCCCCGTTCCCTCTATTTGACCGGAATATAAAGGTGATCTATGTAAATTTTGTCTTATAATCTCATGAGTCTTTTCATTTGTATATGTTAAATAACAAGGAACCTGCTTAATATCTTTTGATTTATTTTCAAAAGAAAAAGGAACTATCTCTTTATCTCCCTCTTGTATTTCCATTTTTGAAAAATCAATAGTTCTTTTGTTAACTCTAGCTGGAGTACCTGTTTTAAATCTTACAAGTTTTATACCCAATTTTTTTAAGCAATCTGATAATTTATTAGCCGGAAAAACTCCATCTGGACCGCTTTCGTAATTTTTCTCTCCTATATATATTTTTCCTTTTAAATACGTACCAGTTGCAATTATTACTGCTTTAACATTATATATTGCACCAATATTTGTTTCAACTGCTTTTACTTTTCCATTTTCCACTTTTATATCTATAATTTCAGATTGTTTTATTGACAAATTTTCTTGCTTTTCTAACGTATGTTTCATTTCTTGTTGATATTTTTTTCTATCAGCTTGTGCCCTTAATGAATAAACAGCTGGTCCTTTAGAAGTATTAAGCATTCTTGATTGTATAAATGTTTTATCTATATTTTTTCCCATTTCTCCACCTAAAGCATCTATTTCACGTACCAAATGTCCTTTAGATGTTCCACCTATATTAGGATTACAAGGCATATTTGCAATACATTCTAAACTAATTGAAAACAATAGTGTTTTATGCCCTTTTCTACTACAAGCAAGTGCTGCTTCACATCCTGCGTGTCCTGCACCAATTACTGCTACATCATAATCTCCTGCATTATAACTCATTTATTATCCCTTCTCTTTTCAAAATTGATAATATTACATTTATTTACCCAAACAAAATTTAGAAAAAATTTCTTTTATTATATCTTCACTTACATTTTCTCCAGTTATTTCAGATAAATCTTCTAGTATTTCTTTAATATTTATTGATATAATATCTATTGGCATTCCAGAAGTTAATGCTTCTTTTGCATCCATTGCATGTTTAATAGCATTATCTATTAAAATCTTATGTCTTATATTTGTTATCAAAATCTCATTATCAGGCGCTATTTTGTTTAAGTTAAACATTATATCTATTTCTTTATAAAAATTGTTTAAATTTAATTCTGAAAGCAAAGATATTTTTATTGTTTTTTTATTTGTTTTTATTATTTCTTTTGAATTTTCTAATTTTTTATCCTCTAAATCACATTTATTTAATAAAATTATTGCTTTTTTATCTTTAATAAATTCTATAATTTCTTTGTCTTCTTTTGATAAATTCTTAGAATTATCAAACATTGCAATTATTAAATCACTTTCTTTTGCAACTTTTTTAGATTTTTCTATTCCAATTTCTTCAACTTTATTATCTGCTTGTCTTATTCCTGCTGTATCTATAAATTTAAATGGAATACCATTTATAGATACAAATTCTTCTATAGTATCTCTAGTTGTTCCCTCTATGTCTGTTACAATTGCTCTTTCTTCTTTTAAAATTTTATTTAATAAAGATGATTTTCCACTATTCGGCTTACCTATAATTGCAACTTTTATTCCTTCTTTTAAAATTTTTCCATTTTCAAAAGAATCTCTTAAACTTTCTAATTGCTTTTGCACTTTATTAATTATTTCTAGCGCTCTATTGTTTGATACCTCTTCTATATCGTATTCTGGATAATCTATTGAGGCTTCTATATCTGTTAAAACACTTAATATATTATTTTTTATTTTTCTTATTTCTTTTGATAAGTTACCCTCTAATTGATTTATAGATGCTTTAGATTCTTTTTCTGTTTTTGCATTTATTATGTCTATTACAGCTTCTACTTGACTTAAATCTATTCTTCCATTAAAAAAAGCTCTTTTAGTAAATTCGCCGTGGCTCTGCAAGAATTGCCCCATTTTCTAGACAAAGTTCTAGTATTTTTCTTACAACAATTATTCCTCCATGTGAATTTATTTCACAAACATTTTCTGTTGTATAACTATTAGGAGCCTTAAAATATGAAACTAAAACTTCATCTACTATTTGATTATCCTTCGGATTGAAAATTTTTCCATATTTAATAGTATATCCTTTAATTTTTTCTATATTTTCCTCATTTTTTGCTTTAAAAATTTTATTTAATATATTAAAGCAATTATCTCCACTCATTCTTACTATTCCTATTCCACCAATCCCCGGTGCTGTAGATATTGCAACAATAGTATTCAATTAATTCTCCTTTCTATTATTAAACAAAGCTGTTTTCGAATGTTTTTCTTTTTAATTTGAGTTTTACCACTAAAAAGAGCAAATCTCAAAAAACAATAGCAATTATAGCAATTTTATATAATAAAAATTTTTTCTAAATTTTCTTATTATATAAAAAACAGGGAAAACCTTCCTCCCCTGCCTTTGTTTACTATTTCAATGTTATTACAACCTTTCTATATGGTTCTTCGCCTTTACTAAAAGTTTTTACTTTATTATGATCTTGCAATTTAGTATGTATTATTTTTCTTTCATATGCAGTCATTGGTTCTAATGTAACAGATTTACCTGTTCTTACAACAGTTCTTGCAATTTTTTCGGCCAAATCTTCTAATGTCTTTAGTCTTTTTTCTCTATACCCTGCTATATCTAAATATACTCTTATTTTTGAAGTACTTTCTCTATTTGCTATAGATGATAATATTGTTTGCATAGCATTAATATTTTCTCCTCTATATCCTATTAAACAATTCAAATTATCTCCATTTATATTTACATATATATCATATTCTTTAATTTCTGCTGTATAATTCATATCTTTTTTTAAAAAAACTTTTAAAAATTTTTCTATATTTTCTAAACCTTTTTTTATTTCTTCTTCATTTTCATTAGTTTTTTTATTTATCTTCTCTTCTTTCTTCTCTTTATTATTATTTTCTTTTAATGTTAATTCAACTTTAACAACTCTTGGAGCAAGTATGTTATAAAAACTACGTTTTTCTTCTTCTATAACTTTTATCTCAACCATATCTTTTGATACTTTTAATTCTTTTAATCCATTTTCTATAGCTTCATTTGTTGTTTTTCCTTGAGAAATAATTTTCTTATCCATTTTGCTCCTCCTCTTTTAAGTTTATAAATTTATTTAAAACAAGTCTTTCTACAATCATTAAAATATTATTTACTAACCAATATAAAGCAAGTCCAAGTGGCGCAACTAAAGATATACTAACAGACATTATTGGTATAAACCAAGACATACTTTTATTCATTTGATTAGCCATATCTTCTGGGCTTTCTTCTTTTTCATTTTTCTTATCTTTTTCAATTTCTATTATATCTTTATTATCTTTTTTGTTTGTCATACTAGTACTAATTTTCATAGAAACTATACTTGTTAACACATATAAAACTGGAATTATAAATACTGTTGGTTCCTGCCAATTTTCTTGTGGTATATTACTTAAATCTAATCCCCAAAAATTAGTATTTATATACAAAGGATCTTCTGTATTTTTATTATTATTTACATATTTTAATATACTAATTTCAGGATATGTTATACTTATACTATTTTCCCCTAATTCTTGCTTCATTTCTAATTTATAATTTTCTATTATTTCGCTATCTATTTTCTTCATATATGTAAGTGGATTTCTTACTAATCCAAATATTGCAAGTAGCAATACTATTTGCAATATTGCACTTAAACAACCACAAAATGGACTCATATTTTCTCTTTTATATAAATCCATCATTTCTTGATTCATTTTTAATTGATCATTTTTATATTTTTCTTGAATTTCTTTCATTTTTTCTTGTATCTTTACAGATTTTTTCATTGTTTTTTGTTGTTTAATAGATAGTGGTAATAATATAAGTTTTAATAAAATTGAAAAAATTATAATAGCAAAACCATAATTTTGAACTAAATTATATATATAATTTAAAATATATCCAAATAAACTAGAAATAGATGCCATTTATTTTCCTCCCCATTACTTAACCGGATCATATCCTCCTTTTGAAAAAGGATTACATTTTAAAATTCTTTTTATTCCTAAAACACTTCCTTTAAAAGCACCATATTTAGTAATAGCTTGTTTCATATATTCTGAACATGTTGGATAAAATTTACATTTTATTCCTTTGCTTTCAAAGAAAAACGAAATATGTTTTTGATATTTTTCTATTAAAAATATTAAAAATTTTTTCATATATCTTTATTTTCCTTTAATATATTAATCTTTTTAAATATTTTTATCATATCATCTTTGATAATATTAAAATTTGCTTCTTTCTTATCTACTTTTTTGTTCCATAGTATTACAAAGCAATTTCCTAAAGTAATATCTTGTTCTAATAAGCGATAATTTTCTCTAATTAATCTTTTTATTCTATTTCTATTAACACTATTACCTACTTTTTTACTTACAGCTATTCCTAATAAATTAAAAGGTATATCTTCTTTTAAAAAAAATACTTCTATTTGCTTTCCTCCGTAAATATTTTCCTTTTTTTAATACTCTTTTAAATTCATAATTTTTTTTTAGCATTTCTGTTTTTTTCAATTTTATCACTCATTTTTTATTAAATTTAAACTATGCTGATATTTTTTTTCTTCCTTTTGCACGTCTTGCTTTTAAAACATTTCTTCCAGCTTTTGTTTTCATTCTTTTCATAAATCCGTGTTCTTTTTTTTCCTGTCTTTTTTTTGGTTGATATGTTCTTTTCATGTTAAAACCTCCTAATTAAATTCATAAGTATCAAAATTATATACTAAATCACACCACAATGTCAATATTTTTTAATAAATTATAATATTTTTTAATTTATTGTTGATAATTCATTTTTTTTTTGATATTATTATTGAAATAATAGGGAAATCGGCATTTGAGAGTTTTTACCTTACAATTGTTTATAACTTAATTAAAAAAAATCTTTATTTTTTGCCTGTTTTATCAACATCTGTGGATTACTTTGTGGATAACTAGGAGGATATTTATAAAAATGAATTCGGATATACAACAAATATTAAATGAAGCAAAAGAACTACTAAAAGATGAAATGTCTCAAATTTCACATAAAACTTGGATAGAACCTCTTAAAATTTCAAGTATTGTTGATAATAATGTAGTTTTAGTTTCTGAAGATTCTTTTAAAAGAGATATGGCAGATACAAAATTTCACGACTTAATAATGAATACTTTTTCTTTTATCTTACAAAAAAACTGTAACATATCTATAATATGTGAAAACGAACTACCAAAAGAAGAAAACATAGAAAAGCCTCAGATCAATTCAAATAATACTCCATATCAAAATACTTCATTAAATCCTAAATATTGTTTTAGTACTTTTGTAGTAGGCGATAATAATAGATTTGCACACGCAGCTTCTCTTGCTGTAGCTGAAGCACCAGCAACAGCATATAATCCTCTATTTTTATATGGAGGAGTTGGTCTTGGTAAGACTCATCTTATGCATGCAATAGGAAATGAAATAATTTTTAATAATAAAAATTTAAAAGTATTGTATGTTACATCAGAAAATTTTACTAACGAATTTATAGATGCATTAAAATCTGCAAGCACTGAAAAATTTAGACAAAAATATAGAAATATTGATGTTTTATTAATAGATGACATTCAATTTATATCAGGTAAAGAAAGATTACAAGAAGAATTTTTTCATACTTTTAACACACTTCACGAAAGTGGAAAACAAATTGTTCTTTCTAGTGATAGGCCTCCTAGAGATATTCCTTTATTAGAAGACAGATTAAAATCTAGATTTGAATGGGGATTACTTGCAGATGTTTCTATGGCAGATTATGAAACACGTTTTGCAATACTAAGAAAAAAGAAAGATGAAAATAATTTAATAATTGATGATGAAATTTTATCAGACATTGCAGCAAAAATTGACTCTAATATTAGAGAATTAGAAGGAGTATTTAATAAATTAGTTGCTAAATCTTCATTAACTCATACACCAATTACCATGGAAATGGCAGAAAAGGCAATTAATGATATTATAATGCAAAAAACATCTGTTATTTCTATTGAATATATTCAGGAGGTAATTTGTAAATATTTTAATATTACTATAAAAGATTTAAAAAGTTCACAAAGATCAAATGATATTGCCTTTCCTAGACAAATAGGTATGTATCTATGTAGAATTCTTACAAATGATTCTTTTCCAAAAATAGGAGAAGCCTTTGGTAAAAGGGATCACACAACAGTTATGCATGGATATAAAAAAATAGAACAAGAAATAAAACAGAATCCTCAATCTAATACAAAATTAATTGTGGATAGTGTGAAAAAAATTATTTTATCAAAAGAAAGCTAAAAACTAAAATAAAAATAACAATTTTAAAAAATTATGTTTGTAAAACATATTTTTTAAAAAAACTTTCTTTTTTTTCTTACGGAAGGAAGAAAAAAGTTATCCTCAACTACTTCTGGATAAGTATAAAAAAAATGTTAATTATTAATGTTTAACAATTATATTTTTTATAATGTTAATAACTTTTTTTGTTATCAACAACTATATTCACATCATTTTTTCTACGGAATTAGCTATATTTTTTATTTTTACACATAATCCACAATACATACTAATACTATTACTAATAATTATAAATTATATAATAAAAAAGAAATTTTCTTACGGAAAAAGAAAGAAGGAGTATTTATATGAAAATAATTTGCGAAAAAGAAAAATTACTAAAAGGAATCAATTCTGTTGTAAGAGCAGTACCAACAAGAACTACAATGCCTATATTAGAAGGCATACTTATTCAAACAAATAATAATGAATTAAAATTAACATCTTACGATTTAGAATTAGGAATAGAATACACTATGGAATGTGAAGTACAAGAAGAAGGAAATACTGTCGTGAATAGTATAATGTTTAGTGAAATCATAAGAAAATTACCAGATACAGATATAAGCATAGAATTAAATAAAAATAATTTATTAGTAATAGAATGTGAAGGTTCTTTATATAAATTATCTACCATGAATCCAGATGAATTTCCTGAACTTCCTAAAATAGTTGTTGAAAATTCGATTGAAACGGATCAAACAATTTTGAAAAATATGATAAGAAAAACAATTTTTGCAGTTAGTATAGAAGAAAATAGACCAATATTTACAGGATGTTTATTTGAAGTTATAAATAATAGTTTGAATGTTGTTGCTATAGATGGATTTAGAATGGGATGGGTTAGTAATAAATTAAGTAGTTCTAGTAGTAATTTTAAAGCGGTAATCCCAGGCAAAACATTAAATGAAGTAAATAAAATAATTTTGGATTCTTTTGATAATATAAAAATAGGAGTTTCAAAAAATCAAGCAATATTTGAAATGGAGAATTGTAAAATAGTAACAAGACTTTTAGATGGAGAATTTTTAAATTATGCAAGTGTAATTCCATCAAATTGGGAAACAAGAATAAGGGTAAATAAAAGTATTTTACAAAATTGTTTTGAAAGAGTAAGTTTAATTTCATCATCTAGTATAGAAAAAGAAAAAAAATATCCTGTAAAAATATCAATAGAAGTAGGAAAAATAATAATTTCATGTACAAATCAAACAGGAGATGCTAAAGAAGAAATGTTTACAGAAACAGAAGGCAAAGATTTAGAAATAGGAGTAAATCCAAAATATTTTTTAGATGCTTTAAAAGCTATTGATGACGAAGAAGTATATATATCATTTGGAACAAATATATCTCCATGTGTTATAAAACCAATAGATGAAACTGCAAGAAATTATACATATATGATTTTACCAATAAGAATGAAAGAAGAATAATATGTATATAAAAAAATTAAAATTAGAAAATTTTAGAAATTACGATATTCAAGAGATCGAATTTGACAAAAATATAAATATAATATATGGTGATAATGCACAAGGAAAAACAAACATATTAGAAGCAATATTTGTATGTAGTTTAGGAAAATCTTTTAGAACAAATAAAGAAAAAGAATTAATAAACAAAGAAAAGAAATATGCTAAATTAGAAATGATTAGTTCAAAAGAAGATAGAGAAGTAAAAATAAATTTTGAAATAGAAGAAAAAAAGAATTTTAAAATAAATAGCATTAAAATAAAAAAAATAAGCGATATTTTAGGAAAAAATTATATAGTATTATTTACACCAGAAGATATAAATATTTTAAAAAATGATCCTAGTAAAAGAAGAAGATTTTTAAATATAATGATTAGTCAATTAAGACCGATGTATGTTCATTTATTAAATAAATATAATAAAACAATAGAACAAAGAAATATATATTTAAAACAGATAAAATACGAAGGAAAACCTATAGAAAACTTAGAAATATGGGATGAGCAAATAGTTAATTTAGGAATTAAAATATATGAATATAGAAAAAATTTTATTGAAAAATTAAATGAAAAAATAATTGATATTCATTTAAAGACAACAGAGAATAAAGAAAAAATAAAAATAAAATATATAACAAATATAGAAAATAATTATTTAGATAAATTGAAAAAAAATAAAAATAATGATATAAAAAAAGGGTACACGGAAATAGGAATTCATAGAGATGATTTTGAAATTTATATAAATGATAATCCTATCTCAGTATATGGATCACAAGGGCAAAAAAGAACAACTATTATTTCTTTAAAACTAGCAGAAGCAAATGTAATATATGAAGAAATAGGAGAAAGACCAATAATATTATTAGATGATTTTATGTCAGAATTAGATAAAAAAAGAATCCAAGGATTACTTGAAAACATAAAAGAAAATCAAGTTATAATAACATGTACAGATAGCTTTAAAATAAATAATTCAAATTATAATTTATATAAAGTTACAAATGCAAAAATAGAGTGCATTTAAAAAAGGAGAGAAGAAGAATGGAAAAATTTGAACACGAATATAAGGCAGATCAAATTCAAGTTTTAGAAGGTCTAGAGGCTGTAAGAAAAAGACCGGGAATGTATATAGGAAGTGTATCAGCAAGAGGACTTCACCATTTAGTTTACGAAATTGTAGATAATAGTGTAGACGAAGCATTAGCTGGATATTGTAAAAATATACATGTAACTATAGAGCAAGGAAATATTATAAAAGTAGAAGATGACGGTAGAGGAATACCAGTAGATATACATCCAAAAACAAAAATATCTGCAGCAGAAACAGTTTATACAGTATTACATGCAGGAGGAAAATTCGGTGGAGATAGTGGTTACAAAGTATCTGGAGGACTTCATGGTGTTGGTTCATCAGTAGTAAATGCATTATCTACATGGACAGAAGTTACTATTCAAAGAGATGGTGGAATATTCCAGATGTCTTTTGAAAGGGGAAAAACAGTAAAACCACTTACAAAAATAGGAGAATCTAAAAATACAGGAACAACAGTTAGATTTTTAGCTGATGATACTATTTTTGAAACATTAGAATACGAATATGAAATATTAGAAAATAGATTAAGAGAAATGGCTTTTTTAACAAAAGGATTAAGAATTACATTAACAGATGAGAGAGAAGAAACACCTAAAAAAGCAGAATTCTTTTATGAAGGTGGATTAGTATCGTTTGTTGAATATTTAAATAAAAATAAAGAAAAACTAAATCAAAAACCAATATATATAGAAAAAAATGGTGATACACCTATTGAAATAGCAGTACAGTATACAACATCATATTCAGAAAATATATATTCATTTGTTAATAATATAAATACAATTGAAGGTGGAACACATCTTGAGGGATTTAAAAGAGCATTAACTAAAGTATTTAACGATTATGCAAGAAGTCATAATATTTTAAAAGAAAAAGATTCAAATTTGCAAGGTGAAGATATAAGAGAAGGAATTACTGCAATAATATCTGTAAAAGTAAAAGAACCTCAATTTGAAGGACAAACCAAAACAAAACTTGGAAATAGCGAAGTAACAGGAGCAGTACAAAGTGTAATGAATGAAGAATTATCAGCATTTTTAGAAGAAAATCCAGCAGTTGCTAAAGCTATATTAGAAAAGTGTATTAGTGCATCAAGAGCAAGAGAAGCAGCAAGAAAAGCGAGGGAGTTAGTAAGAAGAAAAAATGTATTAGAAAGTACAACTTTACCTGGAAAGTTAGCAGATTGTAGCAGTAATAAACCAGAAGAATGTGAAGTATATATAGTTGAAGGAGATTCAGCAGGAGGAAGTGCAAAACAGGGAAGAGACAGAAGATTCCAAGCTATATTACCACTTTGGGGAAAAATGCTAAATGTAGAAAAATCAAGAGCAGATAAAATATATAATAACGATAAATTACAACCAGTAATACTTGCTGTAGGAGCAGGAATAGGATCAGATTTTGATATTACAAAAATAAGATATGGAAAAGTTATAATAATGGCTGATGCAGATGTTGATGGTGCACATATTAGAACATTACTACTAACATTTTTCTTTAGATATATGAGACCTCTTGTAGAAAATGGAAATGTTTATTTAGCACAACCACCATTATACAAATTATCTAAAAAAGGTATGGATGATGTTTATTGTTACACAGATAACGACTTAACTGAAGCATATAAAAAATTAGAAGAAAAAGGAATTGAAAGAGAACAATTAAGTTTACAAAGATATAAAGGTTTAGGAGAAATGAATCCAGAGCAACTTTGGGAAACAACAATGAATCCTGAAAATAGAATTTTAGTTCAGGTAACAATGGAAGATGCAATGAAAGCAGATGAAACAATTTCTTTACTTATGGGGGATGAAGTTGCACCAAGAAGAGATTTTATTGTAGAAAATGCAAGAGATGTAAAAAATCTCGATATATAACTAATAGCTCGGATTTTTCCCGAGCTATTATGCATAAAGCCCATATTAATCTTCAACTAAAACTAAAATATATAATTTTTTCACCTAATATATATTGCTATATAAATAAGCAATAAACCACATATTTTAATTATTCGCTCGACTATAAAAACACCAAAAGAAACTATATTCATCCACAAGGGACTAAAAACAATCCCTTTCTAATATTCTTAAAGACAGATAAAGTCCTTTAAATATTAGATATAGATATTAATATAATCTTAAACCGACTATAACACTTATAATTTAACCGTATATAAATATAGAAAAAATAAAATACAGCTTGCATACAAATGTTATAATCTTCGACTCCGACATAATATAATCCAAAAGAACTATATTACATCTTTGCTCGAACAAATTAAAACCTTGTAAATAAAATCTCAATTTGCTCTTATTTCAACTAATATAAACCTTATGATATTATTATGTTCATAAATTTTAAAAAAATGCTGGAAAATTCATCAAGTTATAAAAAGGATTGACATTATATGTAAAATTTGTTAAAATAAAAATATGTATACATAATTATACATAACTTCTTTTTAATAGCAAATTTTGGGTAAGGATTTGCTATTATACAACTAAATATCCCTTAGTAGGGAAGGAGGAAATTTTTATGTTTGAAATTGATGGAACGATACTTTTACGGTATCATGGAGATGAAGAAATTGTAAAAATTCCAAAGAATATTACTGTTATAGGTTATAAAGCATTTGAAGCATGTAAAAATCTAAAAAAAGTAATAATTCCATATGGAGTTATTACAATTATAAGCATGGCGTTTCGTGATTGCGAAAATCTGGAAGAGATAATTATTCCAGAAAGTGTAGAGAGTATTGGGGACAGAGCTTTTTTAAATTGTAAAAGTTTAAGAAACCTAAAGTTTCCAAAAAATCTGAAATATATAGATGATTATGCTTTTTCAGGGTGCTGCAATTTAAGAGAAATATGTATACCTGGAGAAGTTCACGAAATTGGATATGGAGCATTTAGCAGATGTATATCTCTAGAAAAGGTAAGAATAAAAAAAGGTCTTAAAAATCTAGGGAAAAAAACATTTGCATTTTGTACAAACTTAAGAAGTGTAAAAATGCCATGGAGCGCTAAAAAGCTTGAAAAAGAAATATTCGATGAATGTAAAAAACTTAGTCTTACTACAAGACTAAAATTAAAAAGGTAATAAGAATTAAATAAAACTTACCCAAAGGCAGGATAGTTAATTTAACTATCTTGTTTTTTAAGAGATAAAAAAATGTCGTAATTTGTAAATAAAAAAATATTGACATATGTTGGAAAAAAATGTAATATAAATAAAGAAAGGAGGAAAAAGTGAAATTTAATAAAATCAATTCCGTTCAGAATTGGTTGCCATTTGATAAGGTTTTAGAAAATGGTATAATAAAATTAAAAGATAATTCGTATATAAAAATAATTAAAATTATACCAATAAATTTTAATCTTAAATCTAATCTTGAAAAAGAGGCAATTTTAAATTCTTATAAAATTTTTTTAAAAACATGTAATTTTGATATACAAATTTTAATTCAAAGTAATAAAGAAGATTTATCCAAACATATTTCCAAAATAAAAAATCAAATAAAAGAGGAAAAAGAAAATATAAAATTATTATCTAATAAATATATAAATTTTATTCAAAAAATAAATAAAAATAAAAAATCATCATCTAAAAATTTTTATATTCTTATAAAAGAATTTCCAGAAAATAAAAAACAAAAAATAGACGAAAATTTAGAAAAAATAATTTTTGACAAATTAAATGATAAATATTTTAATATAAAAGATTGTTTATCAAGATGTGGAAATACAGTAATAGATATATCAGAAAAAAATGTAGCACAAAAAATATTATATTCATTTTTTAATTCTAGAAAATATTTAATTGATGATTAAAAAGGAGTGAAAAAAATAAAAAAAATTAATTTTATAAAAAATAAAAAAAATAATTTAAAAGGTATATTTGTAGAAAAAGATAATATAGCACCATCATATATTAATTTAAATAATCCTAAATTTATTGAAATAGATAGAATTTACTATTCTGGAATAATTATTGTTAATTATTATAGAGAATATAATGACTTAATTTTAAAAAGAATATTAGATTCTAATTTAAACATGAATATTTCTATTTTTTATGAAAAACAAGATCCATATAAAGTTATAAGAAATTTAACATACCATATAGCAAACGTGGGTGTAGATTTAAAAGAAGGTAATCAAAATAAGCAAGATATAGATATAGCGGCATTTACTTATAACGATGCAAAATATATTAGAAAAGAAATACAAGTAAATAATGAGGACTTATATTATTTATATATTTATATTAATTTATTTTCTGAAAATATTCAAGAACAGGAATATTTAATAAATAAAATTGAAGGAATTTTAGAAAGTATGCGGATTAAAAACTAGAAGAGCAAATTTTAGACAAGAGCAATTATTTTTATCATGCTTACCAATAATGGCAAATAATAATGATGTTAAATTTGCAGCTAGAAGAAATATTTTAACAAATGGATTGGTGTCTACATATCCATTTATATCATCTAGCTTATTTGATGAAGAAGGAATCTTTTGTGGAACTAATATTTATAATGATTCATTAGTATTTATAGATAGATATAATCAAGAAAAATATAAAAATGCAAATATGTGCATTTTTGGAACAAGTGGATCCCGGAAAATCTTTTTATACAAAGCTTATGATATTAAGATATAGATTTTTAGGAATAGAGCAATATGTTATTGATCCAGAAAGAGAATATGAAAAATTAGCAACAAATTTAGAAGGAAGTATTCTAAAAATAGGACCAAATTCAAATACTTATATAAATGTTTTAGATATTAGAAAAGAATCAATAGAAGATGAAAAAGGATATTTAGCTACTAAAATAGCAAGATTAATAGGATTTTTTAATTTAATTTTCGGAGAATTAAATGAAGAAGAAAAAGCACTATTAGAAGAAAAACTAATTAAATGTTATGAAAATAAAAAGATAACGTTTGATGATAAAAGTTTGTATAAAACTGACGATAATAAAATAAATATAGAGCCAATATTTAAAGAAAGTAAAGATATGCCATTATTAGAAGATTTATATAGTATATTAGGAGAAGATAAAAGAACTAAAAAAATGCAAATAAAATTAATTCCTTTTGTAAAAGGATCTCTTAATTTTTTTAATAATTATACCAATATAGAATTAAATAATAAATTAATAATTGCAGATGTTTATGATTTGGGTGAAGAAAATCTAAAATATGGAATGTATTTATTTATTGATTTATTTTGGGACAAAATTAAAAATAATAGAGAAATAAAAAAAGCAATTTATTTAGACGAAGTATGGAGATTAATAGGTGTTACTTCTAACAAAGATGTTGCAAGTTTTATTTATAAAATATTTAAAACTATTAGAAAATATGGAGGAAGTAGTATTGCAATAACACAAGACATATCAGATTTATTTAGTTTAGATGAAGGTACATATGGAAAAAGTATATTAAATAATTCAAGTAATAAAATATTTTTCTCATTAGAAGAAGAGAATATTTTAATTTTAAGTAAATATACAAACCTATCTGAAAAAGAAAAAATAGAAATAAAGTCATTAAAAAGAGGAGAATGTTTAATGTTTGTTGGAGAAGAACATATATTAACAAAAATAGATGTAGATGAATTTGAAAAGAAAATAATTATTTAATATAAAAAATAATAATTGATAAAAAAGAGGTAAATTTAAATGAATATATTAACAGCACTAATAAATCCAAATATAAATAAAAAATTAAAAGAAAAAACAAATTATAATATTATAGGAAATGATATTCAATATCAAGATGGAATTATTGAAATGTTGGAAAAAAATGAAAAAATAAATTTAGTAATAATTAGTGAATTGTTACCAGGCGAGTATAGTTTTAAAGAATTAATTAATAAAATAAAAAATATAAATAATGAAATAGAAATAATAGTAATATTAAAAGAAAAAAATGATGAAATAAAAAACTATTTAATTTCAATTGGAATATTTAATATTTTTATAAATAATGAAATAACAATAGAAGATTTAATAAAAATAATTGGTGAAAAAAATAATATAAAAAAAGAAATAGAAATAAATGAAGAAATAAAACAATTAAAAAAAATAATTTTAGAAAAAAATAAAAAAAATATTAAAATAAAATTATTTAATAAAAATAATTATAAAAAAATAAAAAATATTTTTAATAAATATACAAATAAAAATAAATTATTAAAAAATAAAAAAATATTAAATAAAAAAATAATTAGTGTTATTGGAGCAGGAGGAGTAGGTAAAAGTTCTTTTTGTACAATATTTGCAAAAGTAATTAAAAATAAAAAAATATTAATAATTGATTTTGATATTTTAAATAGTAGTATTAATTCTATATTTGGAATAAAAAAGATTAATCAAAAAAATAATAAAGAAAATATAAATAAATTAATAAAAAGAGTAAATAAAAATATAGATATATTATGTGCAACAAAAATATTAATAGATGAGCAATATAAAAAGATTAAAAAAGAATTTTCCAACATATTGGACAAATTAAAAAACAATTATGATTTAATAATTATTGATAATTCCTCAGAATGTTTTTTTGAATATACAAAAGAAATATTAAAAAAATCTGATTTTATTTTATTCCTAGTTGAACCAAATTTAATAGAATTAAAAAAGAGTAGAAATTTATTAGATATTTATATTAATAAATGGAAAATAGAAAAAGAAAAATTTAATATTATTTTTAATAAAATAAATATTAATTCAATAGATGATAAAATATTAAAAACTATATTTTCTGATTTTAATATTTTAGGAAAATTAAAAATAAATATTAATTATAATTTAATTATAAATAAAAATATAAAAAATATAAATAAAAAAATAAAAAATGAATATTTAAAAATAATAAAAAAATGTAATTTATAAAAATAATTTTTTAATTATAATAATTAAAAAATTAAACATAAAATTTAAATTAAATGTTAAAAAAATAAATATAATAGGAGGTAATAAAATGGATAATAATCAATTAGAAATAGAAAATAATATTAATTTAGAAAATAATAATTTACAAGAAGTTACTTTAGAAAAACAAAAAAATTTTTTAGAGACTAGTTTGGGACAAGTAATAAATGGTGGAGTAAATTTAGGTTTAAGAGCAATTCTCCCAGATTTAATAGAAGATGAAGTAATAGAAATAAAAGATAGTATAATAACAGATGGATTTAAAGCTGGAATAAAGACAGCAATAGATAATGTAGTAGATTTAGGAAAGAGTGTTTTAGGAATTTTTACAGGAAAATTTGAAAATATGTCTCAAGTAAAAGATGTAATAAAAAAAGGAGGATTAATAGATTCAGTTTCTGATGTATTAGATTGGGGAATAAATAAAGCAAAAAATAAAGATTTAATAAGTAATAATACAGCAAATATAATAAAAAAAGGAAAAAATACAATTTTAAATACGGTTAATAATAATATAGAAAATAATATGACTTCACAAATTGAATCTATCGAAAAAATAGATAAATACATATCAAATTGGAATGAATATTATAATAATCAAGACTTTTCTAATATGGATAAACAATTTAAAAAAATAGAAAGAGAACTAACAACTATAATGCCATTAGAAAATGTTATAACAAAAGCAAGAGTAGTAGAAAACTTGCATAATTTAATAAAAAATAATGGGAAAAATTTCAATCTTTCAAATGAGGAAATTGAACTTGCAAATAAATTAGTTTAAATCTTGCCAAAAAAGAAAAAAAGATTATAATAAAAGAAGGGGGTCTTTATGAATTTTTATATTATAAAATCTGTAAAACCATTAGACAATTTAGTTATAGAGATTACATTTGCAAATGGAACAAAAAAAGAATATGATGTAAAACCACTTATGCAAAGATGGGAAGTTTTTAAGGAATTACAAAATATAGAGTTATTTAACAAGGTAAAAGTTGATGTTGGTGGATACGGAATTGTTTGGAATGAAAACATAGATTTATCAAGTGAAGAAATCTGTAATAATGGATATTAATATAAAGTAAAAAAGCTGTGTAAGCAGCTTTTTTACTTTATATTAGCCTTATTTTTTAAATACCTTCCGTGCAGAAAAGCCATCTTCGTTATCTGATACAGAAATACCATTAATAGGAATCCAACCATCCTTTTTGAGATGTTCTGAAAGAAGTTTAATGGACGAAAGGACCTGTTTGAGACTAACATCAGTTACGAAAATAGTTAAATACATTTAAGCAACACTCCTTATAATTATAATATGAGTAATTCCATCTTACACTAGAATCAAAAAAGTGTAAAAATATTATACTACAAAATTATGTAAAATACAATAAGAATTTATATTATTAATATTAACAGAAGGCATATTTCCCTAAGTTTTTTTACATTTTTTTCTTGCATATTCAAATTTGTTAATATATAATATGAAAAGATGAAAAAATAGAGAAAAGAGGTTTAAATAATGGATAAGGCAGAAGAAAATATAATTAGAAGAGACATTGAAAATGAAATGAAAACAGCATATATAGATTATGCAATGAGTGTAATTGTAGCACGTGCACTCCCAGATGTTAGAGATGGTTTAAAACCTGTACATAGAAGAATTTTGTATACTATGCATGAAGATGGATTTACACCTGATAAACCATATAGAAAATGTGCAACAACAGTTGGAGATGTTTTAGGAAGATACCATCCACATGGTGATGCATCTGTATATGATGCTTTAGTTAGAATGGCTCAAGATTTTTCTTTAAGATACATGATGATTGATGGACATGGTAATTTTGGCTCAGTTGATGGTGACCCACCTGCTGCATATCGTTATACAGAAGCAAGAATGTCAAAAATTGCTTTAAATATGCTTACAGATATAGAAAAAAACACAGTAGACTTTATGCCTAACTTTGATGATAGATTACAAGAACCAATTGTATTACCTGCAAAAATACCTGCATTACTTGTTAATGGTTCATCTGGTATTGCAGTTGGTATGGCAACAAATATCCCACCACATAATTTAACAGAGGTTATAAATGGAATAATTAAAATAATTGATGAAGATGATGTTACAAACGAAGATTTAATGAGCGTAATAAAAGGACCAGATTTTCCTACAGGAGCAACGATTTTAGGTAGAGAAGGTATAAAAGAAGCATATACAACAGGAAGAGGAAAAATAACATTAAGAGCAGAAGCTGAAATAGAAGAAATGAGCGGAAATAAACAAAGAATAATAGTTTCTTCACTTCCATATCAAGTAAACAAAGCAAAACTAATTGAACATATAGCAGATTTAGTAAAGGAAAAAAGAATAGAAGGAATTTCTGCAATACGTGATGAATCAGATAGAGAAGAAAAAGTAAGAATTGTTATAGAATTAAAAAGAGATGCAAATCCTCAAGTAGTTCTAAACCAATTATATAAAAATACACAAATGCAAGATACATTTGGTATAATTATGCTTGCATTAGTAGATGGAAAGCCTGAAATTTTAACACTAAAAGAATGTTTAGAACATTATATAGAACATAGAAAGAGCGTTGTTTTAAGAAGAACAAAATTTGAACTTGATAAAGCAGAAGCAAGAGCTCATATATTAGAAGGTTTAAAAATAGCATTAGATAATATAGATGAAGTAATTGCGATTATTAGAGCAGCATATGATGATGCAAAAGAAAGATTAATGGAGAGATTTGGTTTATCAGAAATACAAGCACAGGCAATACTAGATATGAGATTAAAAACATTATCAGGTTTGCAAAGAGAAAAAATAGAAGAAGAATATAACGAATTGATGAAATTAATTGCACATTTAAAAGAAATTTTAGCTAGTGAAACATTAGTATATGGAATTATAAAAGATGAACTTATAGAAATAAGAGATAAATTTGGAGACGAAAGATTAACAAAAATAGTAGCAGCAGAAGGAGAATTTGATGTTGAGGATCTAATTAAAGAAGAACAATCTGTAATAGCCCTAACACATTTTGGATATATAAAACGTATGCCAATAGATACATATAGAAGCCAAAAAAGAGGAGGAAAGGGAATTACAGGTATTGCTACAAGAGAGGAAGATTTTGTAAAGCAAATATTTACAGCATCTACTCATGATACAATACTATTCTTTAGTAATAAAGGAAAATTATATAAATTAAGAGGATACGAAATCCCAGAAGCGGGAAGAACTGCAAGAGGAACAGCTATTGTTAATTTATTAAGTTTAGATTCTGGAGAAAAAATATCTGCAGTAATACCAATACAAAATTTTGCCGAAGGAAAATATTTATTATTTGCAACAAGGGAAGGAATTATAAAGAAAACAGCACTTAGTGAATATAATTCTGCCAGAAAAACAGGACTTTTATCTATAACATTAAAAGGTGAAGATGAATTAATAGATGTAAGATTAACAGATGGAGAAGATAATGTAGTATTAGTTACAAAAGAAGGAATGGCCATTACATTTGATGAAAAAGATGTAAGACCAATGGGAAGAGTATCTCAAGGCGTAATTGGAATTAGATTAAATAAAGATGATTATGTAATTGGAATGGAATCTATTATAGCTAGTTCAAAAGCAACATTACTTGCAATTACAGAAAATGGATTTGGAAAAAGAACTGAACTTGATGAATATAGAGTACAAACAAGAGGAGGAAAAGGTGTAATAACATATAAAGTAACACCTAAAACTGGTTGTATAGTAGGAATTAGAATTGTAGAAGAATCTGATGATGTAATGTTAATAACAGATACAGGAACAATAATAAGAATAAATGTTTCGGAAATAAGTGTGCTTGGAAGGTCAACACAAGGAGTTACCTTAATGAGAACAAATGAAGGAAAAGTTGTAAGCATAGAAAAAATTTCTGAAAAAGAAGAAGAGTAAAAAAATCTTACGGAAATACTTGATTTACTTAAAAAAATATGATAATATCTTATACAAATTAAAAAACAAAGAAAAGGACAACACAAACAAAGTAAAACTAACAGAGAGCTAGATGTATGCTGAAATTCTAGTAAGATAATAATTTGTTTGTTATCACCTTGGAGTTGCTTAGGATGAAATTAAAAGTAAGCTAAGTCGTAAATCTGCGTTAAAGATATTAGAGATGTACAAATTAAATTGTATAAATTAGGTGGTACCGCGTTTTTTAAAATCGTCCTATAACAGGGCGATTTGTTTTTTTCCTTTTTCGGACGGACTAATTTTAGTCTTTTTTTCGAAATGAATTGATTTCTTTGCAAAAAGAAGAGAAAGTCTAAAATTAGTCCGTCCGAAAAAGGAAAAAAGAAAGGGAGGAAGAAATATGTGTGAAGAAAAAAAGGATTATGGAAAAACTTTAAATTTACCAAATACAGATTTCCCAATGAGAGCAAGCTTACCGGAGAGAGAACCAGAAATTGGAAAGGAAGTTTTTGAAAACGATTTATACGAGAAAATATTAGAAAAAAATAAGGGACATAAAAGTTTTGTATTACATGATGGACCTCCATATGCCAATGGAGAAATTCATATAGGTCATGCTTTAAATAAAATATTAAAAGATACTATTGTAAGGTATAAAGCATTAAAAGGATATTACACTCCTTATGTTCCAGGATTTGATACACATGGTATGCCAACAGAGAAAAAGGCAATTGAGAAATTAGGATTAGATAGAAATAAAATACCTGTATCGGAATTTAGGAATACCTGTTTAAAATTTACAAAAAATTATAAAGATAAACAGATAGAAGGATTTAAAAGAGTAGGTGTTTTAGGAGATTGGAAAGATCCTTATATTACATATGAACCACGTTCAGAAGCAAGGCAACTTGGCGTTTTTTATGATATGTATAAAAAAGGATATTTGTATAAAGGGTTAAAACCTGTATATTGGTGTACTGATTGTGAGACAGCACTTGCAGAAGCAGAAATAGAATATCAAGATGTTGATACAATGTCAATATATGTTAAATTTCCTGTAATTGATAGCAAAAATAAATTTAATAAAGAAAATACATATTTTGTAATATGGACTACAACACCTTGGACATTACCAGGAAATGTAGGAATTACAATAGGTGGAGATTTTGAATATTCAATAGTAAAAACAGAAAACGAGAATTTAATAATAGCTACAGAATTAGTAGATAATGTAATGAAAGAATCTGGAATAGAAAAGTATGAAATAATAAAAACTATAATTGGAACAGAATTAGAAGGAGTTCTTTGTAAACATCCATTTTTAGATAGGGAATCAAGAGTTGTTTTAGGAAGTGACGATACAATTGCTGTAGATTTAGGAACTGGTACAGGAGCTGTTCATACTGCACCTGGATATGGTAAAGAAGACTATTTATGCGGATTAAAAAATGGATTAGAAATAGTTGTAACAGTAGACGGAAAAGGTTATCAAACAGAAGGTGCTGGAGTTTTTGCAGGGCTTAAATATGATGAATCTAATAATAAAATTATAGAATGGTTAGAAGAAAATAAATATTTATTGCATAAACAAAAATTAAATCACTCATATCCACATTGTTGGAGATGTAAAAATCCAATTATATTTAGAGCAACAGAGCAATGGTTTTGTTCTGTAGATAAATTTAAAGATGAAGCAATTAAAGCTGCAGAAACAGTAAAATGGATTCCAAGTTGGGGATTAGATCGAATTTCTAATATGATTAAAGAAAGAGCAGATTGGTGTATTTCAAGACAACGTACTTGGGGAGTTCCACTTCCAATATATTATTGTAAAGATTGCGGAAAAGAATATATAACAGAACAATCTATAGAAAAATTAAAGAAAATTTTTAAAGAAAAGGGTTCAAATGCTTGGTGGGACTTAGAAACAAAAGAATTAATGCCAGAGAATGCACAATGTGAAAAGTGTGGTTGCACAGAATTTGTAAAAGAAAAAGATATAATGGATGTTTGGTTCGATTCTGGTTCTACACACCAAAGTGTATTAGTAGATAGAGGACTTCCATATCCTGCAGATTTATATTTAGAAGGTGCGGATCAATATAGAGGTTGGTTCCAATCTTCACTTTTAACATCTGTTGCAACTAATGGAATAGCACCATTTAAACAAGTTTTAACACATGGCTGGACAGTTGATGGTCAAGGAAAGAAAATGTCAAAAAGTTTAGGAAATGGAATAAGCCCACAAGAAATTATTAAAGAGTATGGAGCAGATATACTAAGGTTATGGGTACTTTCCTCAGATTACCAATCAGATGTAAGTTTATCTAGGGATATATTAAAACAAATAACAGAAGTTTATAGGAAAGTAAGAAATACGGCAAGATATATTTTAGGAAACACATCAGATTTTAATCCAGATACAGACATGGTAGAGTATGATGATTTAGAAGAAATAGATAAATACGCATTGTTAAAATTAAATGACTTAGTAAAAAAATGCACAGAAAGTTACGATAGGTATGATTTTCATGAAGCATATCAAGCAATAAATGTATTTTGCGTAACAGATATGAGTAGTTTTTATTTAGATATTATAAAAGATAGATTATATACATCAAAAGTAGAATCTAAACAAAGAAGAGCAGCACAAACTGCAATGTATATAATTTTAGATTCATTAGTAAAAATGCTTGCACCACTTACATGCTTTACAGCAGAAGAAATATGGAAATATATGCCAAAATCAAAAAAAGAAACAGTTGATAGTGTTATGCTTACAGATTATCCGACTATTAATGAAAAATATGAAAATAATGAACTTAGAAGCAAATGGGAAAAAATAACACAAATTAAAGAAATTGTTTCTAAAAAATTGGAAGAGGCAAGAGCAGAAAAAATAATTGGACATTCACTAAATGCAAAAGTAATTCTTTATGCAGAAGATAATTTATATGATTTTATAAAAGAAAACTTAGAACTATTACAAACAGTATTTATTGTTTCTGGATTAGAAGTAGAAAGAAATCAAAGAACTGATGAAGTAAAATTAGGAGTAAAAATAGAACAGGCAGATGGAGAAAAATGTGAAAGATGTTGGATGTATTCTACTACTGTTGGAGAAGATAAAGAAAATCCTACAATTTGTCATAAATGTAGTGAGGCAATAAAATAAAATTAAAAAAGCTAAAATAATAATCTAAAAATTATTATTTTAGCTTTAATCTTATTGTATATTTCGCATTTGCTCCAAAGACTGACCTAGCGAAATGCCTTTCTTATTGTATAGGAAAAATCGACTTTTATCTTGACCCTATATAAGATTTTTCCGTATACAACAAGGTTAGGCATCCTAAATACGCCCGAGCGAAGCGAGTGGCATATATTTCGCATTTGCTCCAAAGACTGACCTAGCGAAATGCCTTTCTTATATCTTCACCATAAAATCTATAAATATCATAATAACCAACAAATCTAGAAGCTAAACGCTCATCATAATTTTGGAAAAGTCCTTTTAAATCTAAATTAGTTGAAATTATTGTTTTAGTTTTTTTACTTAGAAGCCTTGTATTAATTATTTTATAAAGTTCAGTAAATTTCATACTATTCATTGTTTCTGTTCCTAAATCATCTATTACCAATAAGTCTACTGATAATAAATTATTTGAAATTCCTGTTTGATTTTCAGGCTTTGCAAATAAATCAGAAATTAAATTATCAAGCATTACAGGTGCTGTTTGATACATTACAGTTTTTCCATTTTCTAATAATTTATTAACAATACAATTAGAAAGATATGTTTTTCCAAGTCCAGTTCCACCAGAGAAAATTAGATTTTTTGTATCTTCATTATCAAAATTATTTATAAAATTAAGTGCAGCTTCTTTTATATCCAAAATATTTTCTCTGGGTGAAATGTTAGAATTGTATTTTTTTATATTAATTTCATCAGAAAATAAATTAACATTAAAATTATTAAATGTTTGATTTTTTATAAAGTTTTCGTTTTTTTGATTGTATTCTATATTATATATTTTTTGTTTTAAACAATTACACATTGAAGTTTTTCCATTTTCAAAAATATAGCCTGTATCTTTACATATTTTACATTCATATTTTGGGGTTAAAAAATCTTCCGATAGTCCAATAGATTTTAATATTTTTAGTTTTTCATTTTTTAAATTTTCAATTTCAATTTTTAAAGTATTTAAATATTCACAAGAGTTTTTTTGCAAAATAGATTTTGCAGTATTTATAGAGATATTACTTAATTTATCGTCTATTTCTTGCAATTTAGGATTTGACAAATATAATTCTTTTTTTCTTTTTTCTAAATCGTGTATATTATTTAATCTTGTTTTTTCATATTGTTTTAATAAATCATTTAATATAGAATTATTCATTTATTTACTCCTTAAATTAATGTAATGTATGCGATACAGCTTATCTTCGAAGCTTATCCTCTGAATGCAGAGATATGTCCCCCGAAACCGCAAGTAGTGTCATTTATTCAAATTTAGTAAATATTTTACTTTTTATTTGCGTATAAATTATCTAAGTCATCATAATTTCTTTGTTCATAATTATTATAATTTGTTTTCTTTTCTAGTTGTTTTATATTTTTCTTTTTTTGCTTAATTTCTGCTAAGAAATTATTAACATCTAACTCGCTTTTTAGGTTTCTATCGTGCCAATCTGATATTAATTTATCTAAATAATCAAAACTTGGATTAGCTTTAGAAGTTGTTTTCTTTAATGCAATATTTATTACATCTAGTGAATAACCATAATCTACAACCCATTTTTCTATAATTGCTTCTTCAAATTGTGTAAGAGGAGAAAATCTTCCAAGTTTTTTTGCAATTTCTTTTTTTATTTTTGCTAATTTTTCATATTTTTGATAATATAATTCTAATTCATCATAAGTTCTAATATTATTTTTATTCCATGCTTCTGCAACAGTTTTTACGTAATTTTTATGCAAAGCAGATTTATTAAAGCAATAATCAAAAAGAGATATCATAACTTGTTCGTCGAAATTATATTTTTTAAACCACAAATCTATTTCACTATACCATGCCGGAGACATAACCCCTTGAAAATACATATTATTAATACATTCAATTGCTTTTGCACGATATTTACTATCTTCATTTTTTTGTATAGCTTCTGGTGTAAGTGTAAGATTTGGCGAATATAATTTATTTAATTCTATTTCTTGTAAATCATTTAAAATATATCCACTTACCTTTTTAGTAAGTACACCTTTTTCTTCCCAATAAGAAAGTGCAGATTGAATAGTAGATAAAGGTACATTTAATCTTTTAGATAAATCATTTAATTTTATATCTTTATCATATTTACCCAAAAAAAGCATACACAAATATATTTTAATGTAATCACCCTTTGCTTCTGACATGTATTCTGTAAAAAATACATCTGGAATTTCTGTTACTGAAAAAAGCATAGATTTATCATTTCTTTCAAGTTTCATAGTAGTACTCCCTAAAAAAATAGTAAAATTATTATATCATTTTTAAGGTAGTATTACAATAAACAAAATAAAATTATTAATTAATAAATGTTACTAGTAAGACTTACAATTTTAAATTGTTGTTTATTATCTAATATTAAATAATTAATTTAATTTAGAATATAAATAAATTTTTTTATTAAATATAAATTTAAATAAATATGTTAATACATAAACAAAATTTTCATGATTAAAACCTATAATGCTAAATAAAAATAGAGGAAAACAAAAAATTATAAACAAAGATATTTTAAGAGAAATATTAGAAATAATTAAATCCAATAAACAAAATATAAAAAAATCCCAAATAATATTTAAAAATAAAGTTGAATAATCTATAAATCCAAATAATTTACTTTTAAATGAATAATTTTGTGGAAATATAAACTTCATAAGCACCTCCTGATTATTGTTTTGTAATTAAGTTTTTAAAATTAGAAATTCCTAAATTAATGTCTGTGGATAATCCACCCATAAAATCTCTTACAAAAGAATTTGCTTTTATTAAAGCATAAATTGAACCAATATATATAATTTTAGAAAATAGATCTGAAGAATTAAATTCTATAGAAAATGCTACTAATAAAATAATTGGTACGAAAATTTGCAAAATTAATAATGATAAAAATAATTTTATCCAAGATTTGAAAATCCAAGAAGAAGATGGATTAATTAAAGAAATAAATGCAAATGGGCTAATTAGTATAAATACTTTAATCATTATATATCTTAAAGAATAAGAAATTGCTAAATTTAAAAATCCTATTGAAATAAAGCCTTTTATTAATCCATTTAATGTAAACATATTTATACTAGAGTTTTCTATATATATTGTTGAATTAAATTCTTGGATAAAGGTAGATAAACATATATTTTTATTAAAAGCAATTTCACCGACTTCTCTAATGGAAAGTGATAGATTAGAAAATAAAGAAATAATATTTTCCATAATAAAATTGGAAAAGTTCATAAAAATTGCACAGATAAAAAGCTTAAAAATAAATTGTGATGGCCTTTGCACTTCTGAAAAAGTCAAATAAGACAAAAGAAGTTTAAAAGCATAATAAATACAAAAACCTATAAGTAAAGAATTACAAATTAAAACTAGTCCATTAGAAGAAGAGCCAAGAATGGAATCTAAATATTTGTTGTCAAGAACATCTGTATTTATAAATAGTAAATCATCTAATACCGAATATAATGAATTATCTATTGAAGAAAATAAATTAGAAAAAAGATTATTAATAGTTTGTGTTATAGTTTCTACTATATTTATTTGTTCATTTTCCAAAATTACACCTCTCTATTTTAAGCAACTAAAGTTTCTATTGCTGAAAGAACTAAATCTATTGCAAGAATAAATGCATAAGAAAATAAGCTACCTTGTATAATTTTTTTACCAACGCGAATTCTTTCCTCATCACCAAAACTAAATTTTTTCATAAATACACCTGTGCCGTACAGCAACTGCAGCGGCTGGAGTTGCTATTTTTATAATCCATTCTTTTATTGATTCAAATCCTTTTATTAATTTAGAAACTAATTTAGGATATGCTGCAAAAGTAAAAGATGAAAATGAAAATAAAAAAACAATAAATAGTATAAATACAAAGAATATAAAAAATAAATGTTTATTTTTCATGTTATCACAACCTTTCTATATAATTTTAAAAGAGGATTTATTATTTTTTTCTTTTATATTAGTAGTTTTAAAATATGGAATTAAATTAATTTTGCAAGGAGGAAGTATTTTATTTCCATCAGATAAAAAAGCAAGACAAGTAAAAGTATTTAAATTTTGAGTAAAAAAATTGGTGTCATAAGTAAAATCAGTTTGTACATGTGTAGAAATACTCTCAGAAAGATTAGATTTTTTTGATTTTAAAGAATTTGTTAAGTAGTTATAATTAGTTTCAGAAGCATTTTCAGAAATATTTTTTGAAAATTTTATTTTATCTTCTCTTCCAATTTGTTTTTGTGCGCTTTCTATTGTAAAAATATCATCAGTTCTAAGCCATAACTTATTAACTAAATTTTGTATTATTACTTTAATAGCTGATTCACTTTTTAATGAATTTAATAATGAAGAATAACTTTGTGTTGCAACGATACTTATACATTTAGATTCTCTACTTTGGGCAAAAAAATCTGCATCGGATATGTTTGCATATTCATGATATTCATCACACATAAATATAGTTGGATTAATATTAGAAGTATAAGATAATTGAGATAAAATTTCAGATTGAAAATCAAGTTTTAAATATGTAGCAATAATTTTAGATAGATTTTTATATTCAGAAATATTCATGTTTAAAACTACTATTTTACCGGAATTTATTACATCTTTAAAACCATTAAAATTTATATCTTGTTTTAAAGGGCAAAAAACTTTCGAAATATCATAATCGGAAACAAATATACCAGTAATTCTACTAACTTCAGATTTTAATATTGCACTTGTTCTCGTATCTAAATTCTTAAATTCATTTTCAAAAAAATTAAGAGAAGAATATAAATTAAAAACATCTTTGGTAGACATTTTGCCAGATTGAAAAAGTAATCTTAAATCATTTATCCTGCTTTTATAATAATTATCATCATTTACTAGATTATGAAGTTCAGTAAAAGTAACATATTCATTATTATATAATCTACAAAGTTTTATTGATTCTGTTAATATTTCTTGAACTTTGTCTAACCAATAAGATTCTGAATTGTTTGGGGAAAATAATTCTAAAATTGTTTTTAGCCTGTTAGCTAAAACAGATGCATTTAAATTCGGCTTATCTAAAGGATTATATCGGACACAAGAATTCAATCCAATTACTATTACATCAGAAAGCCTATTATAAATTTTAGCATATTCTAATACTTGTTTATAAAAATTACCTTTAACATCTAAAATTAACATTCCTAAATTTGGCGAATTATATTCTAGTAATTGTTTTAGTAAAGGATACATTACAGAAGATGTTTTTCCGAGAACCAATTGTTCCAGTAACTAAAATATTTTGAAACAATCCTTTTTCATTAAGATAAATATTATTATTATCATTGGTGCCTAAAAGTAAGTTTAAACCGTCATTTTTAGCAATAATTTCTGGTTTTGATTTTTTTAAATGTTTAATTTGTATTATTGATATAAATTTTTGAAAAGAATTTATTGCTAAATAAATTGTAATAAAACAATTTATACAATATATATTTTTTATATTGTTCCACAAAGTTGGATATTTATTTACAATATCAAATTTACTTATTGAATATGGAAAAATAATACTTTTAGCCGAAAAAATAGGTTTATAAATATTTAAAATTACTAAAAACAATAAAAATGATATAAATAAAATTATTAAATGTTTTTTAATTAATTTCAATAAAGTCCTCCTATAAATTAAGTGAGTCTTTTTTTATTTTTAATCTAAATCCTTGTAAATTATGGAATATTATAATGTCAACAAGAGAATAAATTGCATAAAGAACAATAAAAAGATTAATAATAAAAGAAATAAAAAAAGTATGAATTAAAATAACAAAACACTCCTTTCCATTTTTTACCATAATAATACATTATTTTAATTTTGTCTATACTTTTTTTAAAAAATATGATAAAATTTTTTATATTACATTTAGGAGGAATAAAGATGATAGAAAAAACTACAAAAATTGGAGAATTATTAAAAATTGCACCAGAAAAAGCAAATATATTGTTAGAAGCTGGAATGCATTGTTTAGGATGTCCAGCATCACAAGAAGAAACAATAGAAGAAGCATGTGATGTTCACGGAATAGATGTAGATGAATTAATAGAAAAAATTAATTCTTAGAAATTTACAAAAATATATTGACAAATGTAAAAAAATATTGTAATATATTTAAGCAACTGTAAAAAGCAGTTGCTTAAATAATTCATATTTTGAATTATGGGCTATTAGCTCAGGTGGTAGAGCACTTGACTTTTAATCAAGTTGTCCCGCGTTCGAGTCGCGGATAGCTCACCAAAATAAATACTAATTTTACGATTAGTATTTATTTATATTAGGCCCCTTGGTCAAGCGGTTAAGACATCGCCCTTTCACGGCGGAGACATGGGTTCGATTCCCGTAGGGGTCACCAATTTAATATGCCGCTGTAGCTCAGTTGGTAGAGCAACTGACTTGTAATCAGTAGGTCGTCAGTTCAAGTCTGACTAGCGGCTCCAAAAAAAGATGACACAGTCATCTTTTTTTATGCCTCTTTGACAGCTAAATTTAAGAGTTCTTTTATTTTTTTATTATCAGTAAAAAATTTTTTAATTACAATTCTTTTAGATACTTTATCATTTTCATAATCTAATGATTTTAAGTTTGGAGTGCCGGGTATAATTCTTTGAGTGAATATTTGTAGTACCATATAATATAAATTTAGTTAGAGTCTCAGTAAAATGACTTAAATTTTCTATAACATAATCAGATTCAACAACTTCATTATCTTGTGTTAAATCAGCTGCTCCAGATACTTTAGTTCTATGTAATCTTATATAATTATCATCTATATACAATTGGTCTCTCCAATGTAAATCTATTTGGAATAAAAAAATTAAAAAGCCAAACACCCAAAGAACAGAAGTTATAGCGATATCAATATTTAATATTAGAAGTAAGAGTGTACACAAAAGAGGTATTAGAAGACAGATTGATAATTCAAGTGTTATAAATTTTAATTTTGAAACATAAAAATACATATATTTCCCTCCTTTATGCGAATTATAACATAACTGTCATTCCTTGACAAGTACATATAAAGGTGCTAATCTTAATTATATAAAACGAGGGACATTCCTTGAACTATGAGGAATACCTATGAACAAGGGGTGTCCCTCATACATTAGATAGAAGTAAATATTATATAAAGGGGAATGAGTAAAATGAAAACTGTTTTAATTACTGGAGGTTCAAGAGGTATTGGAAAATGTATAGCAGAAAATTTAGCAAGGGATGGATATAGTGTAGTACTTAATTATAATAAATCCGAAAAACAAGCAAAACAAATACAAAAAGATTTAGAAAAAGAAGGAATAAAAATTGAAATTTATAAAGCAGATATTTCAAAAAGGGAAGAGGTAAAAAAATTAGTAAAATTTACTCTTAATAGATTTAAAAATATAGATATATTAATAAATAATGCAGGTATAGCAAAACTTCAAATGTTTAATGATATAACAGATGAAGATTGGAATGAAATGATAAATACAAATTTAAATTCGGTATTTTACTGTACACAAGAAGTGTTACCTAATATGATACATAATAAAAACGGTTGTATTATAAATATTTCATCAATATGGGGATTGGTAGGAGCTTCTTGCGAAGTAGCATATTCAGTTTCAAAAGCTGGAATAGATGGAATGACAAAATCACTTGCTAAAGAACTTGGACTATCAAATATAAGAGTAAATTCAATTGCTCCTGGTGTAATAGATACAGAAATGAATAGCAATTTAGATAATGCTATTAAAAATCAAATAATAAATGAAACGCCATTAAATAAAATAGGAAAGCCAATAGATATTTATAGATGTGTAAAATGGCTTATAGAAGACGAATTTACAACAGGACAAATAATATCTCCTAATGGAGGATACATAATATAAAATAAAAAACCACTTAATTGTGGTTTTTATTAATTATTATGATTAGGTACTTTTTTATAATTTCCTGAAATTAATTTAGGTACATATGTAATTATTTTATATATAGCAAGTCTTATCTTTTTACTCCATAAATAACTTTTTCTTAGCCTATTTGGTCTATCTAAAGATGAATCAACATTTGTAACAACTAAATCAAGGTTTTGAGACTCTAAAGGAAAAATGTAATTTTCTCCATTATTATTATCCCATTCGTTTTTTTCATTTCTAAAACAGAAATTAAAAGAATCACTATCTATGAGTTTAATTTCTGTTTGAAAGCCAAGTTCTGTTTTCTCCATTTTTATTTCAGATAATTCATCCCAAGAATTACCAAAACCAAAATGAATATAAACATCTTCTGAATTATTTTCAAAGAAGACACCTGTATAAGAAATCTTAACTGTGCTATTTTTTACTAATTTATCTGTGTTAAAAAAAACATTTTTTATAAGCTCCATAGTATTCTCCTCATAACATTTATCTTTTGCTAACGATATTATAGTATTAAAAAATATAATATTCAAGTATTTTTTACAAAAATATTAAAAAAATTATTTATTATTTAATACTTTTCCAATTATGTAAAAATTAGATGAATTAGTTACATTTATATCTTCAACTTCTTTATTATCTGCTTTTAATATGATTTTTCCTTTTCTATTAAAAAATCTACGTATTAATATTTCGTTATCAAAACTAAATAATCCGATGTCTTTATTATTTAAAAGAGAATTAAATTCTATAAAAGAATAGGTTCCTTTTTTTAAAACTGGTTCCATAGAATTATCATTAATTTTAACAGCTAAAGATGCACTTGGAATATTAGATGGACAATCTATGAAACTGTCTAATTTACTTACTGCTGGTACTTTGTTATAAGATATATGGTTAATAAGTCCATATTCTTCTTGCTCTTCACTAATTTGTTTATCATAAGTATACATTAATTGTTGATATGGTATATCTAAAGCTTTGCATATATTTTTTAAAGCTTTATGACTTGGATTTCTTTCTCCTTTTTCAATATGTGTTAAATGACCTATATTAATATCTGTAAGTCTTGCAAGTTCTGTTTTTGTCATTCCTTTTTCTTTTCTAACTTTTGCTATCATATCACCGATCATAATACACACTCCTTTATTTTACAAAATTCTAATCTTATTATATAGAATAATTTGTAATTTGTCTACTAGTAAATTAAAAAAATGTAAAATTTTAACAAATTTTAGAAAAAACACTTGACTTGTCAAAATGATTTATGCTAACATATTGTTAATTAGACAAAAGGAGGGGCTACTAATGTACTGTAATCAGATTAAAAAAATAAGGGAAGAAAAAGGAATGACATTGTTAGAATTATCAGATTTATCAGGCATATCGGTTGGATATATATGCCATTTAGAAAAAGGCAGCAGAAAGAATCCGTCTTTAGGCGTTATGGAAAAAATTGCAAAGGCATTAAATAAAACTATAGCAGATGTATTCTTTGTTAATTGACAAAAAATTATAAAATTGCATATTGTAATATAAATAATAATAAGAGCGTAGAATTAATTAGAATGAAAATAATGGATAATACGAAAAAATTATTGTAAAAATATATCAATTATGATAATATAAAATTGAAAAATAAATTTTTGTGTTAGGGAGAAAGCTATGGAATTCTACAATGAAAAGAAGAAAAAAACAGATATAAAAACACAAGATGATAAAATTGATATAAAGGAAAACGAAGAAGAAATAAAAAAAGACGAACAAATAGAAGAAAAAAATTTAAAATATAAAAATATTATTAGTAAAAAAGTTTTAATACTTACTTTTGTTATTATTACTATTTTAATAATTTCTATCCTTTGTTGTACAATTTTTGCACTGTTAAATATTAATAATACAAAAATAATAAAAGGAGTAACTATAAATAAAATTAATATTGGAAAATTAACAAAAGAAGAAGCTACTAAATTAATAAAAGATAGGATGCAAGAATATATAGAAAAAGATATTAATATAAAAAGTAGTGATTTTGAATATTCTATAAAGCTAAGTCAAATAGGAGTAGAATATAAAATAGAAGAGGCAATAGAAAAAGCTTACAATGTAGGTAGAGATGGAAATATATTTTCAAATAATTTTAGAATTATAAAATCTATGATAAATGGAGAAAATATAGAATTAGAATATTCATATAATGATGAACTTTTTAATAATATAATTAATGATATAAATGCAAAAATACCAGATGCTGTAGTAGAGGCAAACTATTATATAGAAAACGATAATTTATATATAGCAAAAGGAAAAGCAGGAAATACAATTGATAAAGAAAAACTTAAAAATGAAATTATAAATAAAATAAAAAAAGAAAATTATGATGAAATTATATTAGAAGTATACCAAATAGAACCTCAAACAATAGATATAGAAAAAATATATAATGAAGTACATAAGGAGCCAAAAAATGCTTATTATACAAAGAATCCGTTTCAAATTTTTCCTCATGAGAATGGAATTGATTTTGATATTGAAGAAGCCAAAAAGTTATTAGAGGAAGATAAAGATGAATACATGATAAAGATTAAAATAACAGAACCAGATATAACTACAAGTGAAATTGGAACAGAGGCATTTCCAGACTTACTTTCTACATTTAGTACAAATTATGATACAAGTAATATTCCAAGAACAACAAATTTAAAATTAGCTATGCAAAAATTGAATGGTGTAGTAGTAAATCCTGGAGAAACATTTTCATATAACAAAACATTAGGAAAAAGAACAGCAGAAGCAGGATATAAAGAAGCTGGAGGTTATGCAGGAGGAAAAGTTGTTCAAACACTTGCAGGAGGGATATGTCAAATATCATCAACTTTATATGATGCAGTAGTCTATGCTAATTTAGATATTGTAGAAAGACATAATCATATGTTTTTAGCAGGATATGTTGGAGCAGGAAAAGATGCAACAGTAGTATATGGATCATTAGATTTTAAATTTAAAAATACCAGAAAATATCCTATTATGATTAAAACATCAATAGGAGGGGGAACTGCAAAAATTAGTATATTTGGAATAAAAGAAGAAGTTGAATATGACGTGGAAATATCAACAAAAATACTTGGATATACTACATATAAAGTTATATATGAAGATGATAACAGCTTAACATCAGGTAAAGAAAAAGTTGTACAAGGAGGAATGAATGGTTGCAAGAGTATTACTTATAAAATCTTGCGTTTAAATGGTAAAGAAATTTCCAAAGAAGTTCTTTCATCAGACACATATGATCCAATGAATAAAATAATAAAAAGGGGTCCTAAAGAAACAGTTCAAACAAATGTAATACCACAACAAAATACAGAAACTGCACCTAAAACAGAAGGAACAACCACACAACCTCCAACAACAAATACAACTCCAGAAAAAGTACCAGAAGAGAGTAGTCCAGAGGAAAGTAAACCAGAGGAAAACATGCAAGAGCAAACACCTAATACAGAATCAGAAAATGTGCAACAAAATAATTAAATATACAAGAATAATCATATTTTATGAGTTGGGTTAAAATCCAACTCATAAATAGAATTTATAATATTGACAAAGAAGTTTTTTGATATTATAATAAAAAAAGTTAAAAATATGCGCCATTAGCTCAGTTGGTAGAGCAGTTGACTCTTAATCAAATGGTCGGAGGTTCGAATCCTCTATGGCGCACCAGATTGATAGAAAACTCGGACATTTATGGTTCGAGTTTTAAAATGGTTCAAATTTATGCTATAATTTTTATAGGTTGGATTGATACGTATGTCAATTAATAAAACATACTTGCATATTGTCTTTTAAAATAAATAAATTCTAATAAAATTATAAAGGAGAAATTGTATGAAATATAAAATTGAATATGATCACGAATACAAGGATTTTGAAGATGTTTGGAATATAGAAAAACATTATTTAAATCCAATAACAATTTCTAGTATTGAACAAGTGTTAGAATGGGAAAATAAAAATCATGATCTTTATATCTTTATAAAGGATATCATGAAAAAAGAAATTGTAGGAGAAATAACTATTTTACCTTTATCAAAAAATCAATTTAATAAGTTTATGAATAATCAATTAGAGGACACTGAAATAAATGCTAATACATTACTAAAATATGAAAAAAACAAGTCATATTATTTATTATTTTCTGCGATAGCAATAGCACCTAATTATAGAAATGATAAAATAATATTAAGTTTATTATTAGAAGGATTAAATAATAAGTTAAAAATGTTTTATAGTAATGGCATTAAATTTTTAAATATGTGTGCTCAAGGTCAAACTTCGGATGGGCAAAAATTTATCGAAAATTTTTTAAATTTAAAGTTTAAGAAATATACCAAAGAAGGTTATAAGTTGTATTGTTTTGATAATCAAAAAGAATTTGATAATTGGATAAAAAAATTACCTAAATATATAGAAAAATATAATAATAACAATTTAAAATAGTTGTTGTACTTCTTCCTTTAGGGCATCAATTACGTATCTATTCGTACCAGTAGAACAGACATAAAAAATAGCTATGCAAAAAGCATAAGCTATTTTTTATTTTAAAAATTTGTTCAAAAAGTATTGACATTGTGTCAGAACTAATATATTATAATACTGACATTGCGTCAGAGAAAGGAGAAATAAAAATGAATCGTTTTGAAGAAAGTAAAGAAGTTTTTAACAAATTATTTGGAGAATTGCCAGATGCCAATAAAGAAATAGATCATGAACTTATGGAAATTTTAAGAAGGTTTATATTTGGAGATGTATTTCATAGTAGCGACAAACTAGATATGAAAGAAAGAGAATTAATTACAGTAACAATTTTAACAGTATTACAAACCTTACCACAATTATCAGCACATATAAATGCAGCATTAAATGTAGGAGCTACACCTATAGAAGTAAGAGAAACTATTTATCAGTTAGCACCTTTTATAGGTTTCCCAAGAACATTAAATGCAGTAAGTAACATGAATGAAGTTTTTAAATCAAGAGAAATTAAGTTACCATTAGAAAATATGGGAACAGTAACAGATGAAACAAGATATGAAAAAGGATTTGAAATTCAAAACCCAATATA
>CANQYS010000013.1 GCA_947628115.1 uncultured Clostridia bacterium
ACTTCTTCAGTTTAGCATTTGATTATTAGCAAAATATTATTTTTTGAAATTAAAGGCCTCCAAGCTCACGGGTATTCCCCCGCCTCAATGGGCTGTCGGCTCATTAATTTCAAAAAACAATGATTTTGCTTAAACCGTTTAATGAAAACTTAAAAGTTTTCATTAAATCGACAAAACAAGTTAAAGACTTTACTTTATATGCCGAAATTCAAGCAATTATTATAATTAAAAAATCTGAATTGACGAATGCGAGCGGAGTGTTTGTATAAATTCTTAAAGGAAATCAATGGAGGAAGCGGTTACCGAGAGGCTCGATTGATTTACTTTTAGAATTTATAAAACACGCAGACGAAGCCGAGGAAACCGAAGATTTTTAATTATAATAATTGAATTAAATCATCAAAAAGAAATTTACAAACTACAATTTACCAAATAAAATATTTATTTGATAAATATTAACAGAAAATAATGTCAATTTACAAAAAGGTATGTACTTTTTTGTAGAATGCGGTTATAATTAAATTATGTTTGTTAATTAATGGAGGATTTTATGTCAGATACAATTAAAGAAGAATGTGGGGTTTTTGGAATATATTCGGATAATCCGGAAAAACTTGCATATATAACATGTGTCGGTTTATCAGGACTTCAACACAGAGGAGAAGAAAGCTGCGGAATAGCAGTAAATACAGATGGTGTAATTTCATACCATAAAGATCAAGGATTAGTATCGGAAGTATTTACAAATGAGGTATTAGATAGTTTGCCAGCAGGAAATATGTCAATAGGACATGTAAGATATTCTACTACTGGAGCATCAAAAAAAGAAAATGCTCAACCAATAGTAATAAGACATAAAAAGGGAAACCTTGCTGTAGCACATAATGGAAACATTACAAATGCAATGGATTTAAAACAAGAGTTAGAAGATAATGGAGCAATATTTACAACTACAAATGACACAGAGGTAATATGCCATATAATAGTAAGAGAAAGATTAAAGGCAAAATCAGCAGAAGAAGCAATAATAAATACAATGAAAATATTAAAGGGAGCATATTCATTAGTAATAATGACTCCACAAAAATTAATAGCATGTCGCGATCCACAAGGATTTAGACCTTTATGTATGGGCAGATTAGGTAAAGATATAGTATTTGCATCCGAAAGTTGCGCATTAGATATATGTGGAGCAGAATTTATAAGAGATATAAAACCTGGAGAAATAGTTGTAGTAAAGGATGGAAAAATAGAATCTTTTGAGTATGACAACAAAGAAAAAAAAGGAATGTGCGTATTTGAATACATATATTTTGCAAGACCAGATTCAATATTAGAAGGAATGAGCGTACATGAATTTAGAGAAAAAGCTGGAAGATATTTAGCAAAACAAATGCCAGTAGATGCAGATATAGTTGCTGCTGTACCAGACTCAGGAAATGATGCAGCACTTGGATATTCAAAAGAATCTAAAATACCATATGATTTAGTATTTACAAAAAGCAAATATATAGGAAGAACATTTATACAAAATACACAAAATAAAAGAAAAAAATTAGTTGCTTTAAAATTGAATCCTTTAAAAAATAGTATAAAAGGAAAGAAAATTGTATTAATAGATGATTCTATTGTAAGAGGAACAACATTAACAGGGATAGTAAACACACTTAGAAAAGCAGGAGCAAAAGAAGTACATTTAAGGATTGCATCACCTGCATTTATTGATGTATGTTATTTTGGAACCGATATAGATAATAAAGAAAATTTAATTGCAAATGGAAGAACAACCGAAGAAATAAGGCAAATTATAGGAGCAGACACATTAGAATATTTGAGTATAGAAAATTTAAAAGAAATAGCAAAAGGATGTAATATAAAAGAATTTTGTACAGGATGTTTTACAGGAAAATATCCAATAGAAGTTCCAAAGGAAATAAAAAAAGATAGATTTGAAGAAAAAATAAAAAAGTAAATATATTAAAATTATAGGGATAGTTTCAAACTGAATCTATCCCTATAATTTTAATATAACAACTTAATTTTATTTTTATCTTTTAAAATAAAGCCTTCATCGATTAAATTTTTTATTTCTCTCATCATAGCACTTCTATCAACACTTAAATAGTCAGCAAGATTTGTTAGTGAAAATGGAAGAGTTATATTTTTGCTAAAAGATTTGCTAGATAATATATTAAAATAATTAAGTAATTTTTCCCTTATACTTCTTTTAGATAAAATTTCTATTCTAGTATTTTGTAATACAGCATTATTAAAAACAAGTTCTAAAAGATTAGAAATTAAAGTAGTATGAAAGCTACAATTTTGTTTGCATTTCTTTTTTATATCATCATATAAAAATATAAGTACTTCACATCTCTTTGTTGCCATAACAAAAAGTTCATTATTTGTATTAACGTGATGAAAAACTTCCCCAAAAATATCATTTTTATCAAATTTTTCTATTATGTCTTGATGACCTTTTAAATCATATCTAATTAAATCCGCTTTTCCTTCAAGCAAAATACATATTTGTTTTCTTTTTTCCATGTATGTAGTAATTATGCTACCAGGAAGAAATACTTTTTTTTGAACTTTTACACAATTATTAGAAATGTTTTGAGCTAAATCTGAAACATCCATTGGAAGATCTCCTTATAAATTGTAGTTTGCATGAGAAAATTCTAGGGGCGGGCCTCTAAGTCCGCCCGCAAAAGAAATTAGCAAAACAACTAAATGTAAACGCTGTAGGGGTCGCACCCCTGGGCGACCCACAAATAAATTGTTCCCAATGGTTAATTTAGGTGAATTCAGGACAGCCCCAAAAATCCCCAAAATTGGTGATTTTTAGGGGCAGTCCCTAGAATTCCCCTCACACAAACTACAATTTTTTTCTAAAAATTATAATATAATAAAACAAAAAAAGCAAGAGAAAAATTGTAACACAAATGTAACAATTCATCTAAACCTACAATATCAAAGCTTATATAAAACAAAATTATTTTCTGTTGCAAATGCAACAGAAAATAAAAATTGTTGCTATATAATTAGACCATAATATTCTAAGGAGGAAATACGAAATGAAGGTAATAAAAAGAGATGGAAAAGCTGTAGATTATAATAGAGAAAAAATAGCTATAGCAATAGAAAAAGCTAATAAAGAAGTAAAACCTAAAGAGAGATTAACAAAAGAAGAAATTAGAGAAATAACAAAATATATAGAAGAACTTGATAAAAAAAGAATATTAGTAGAAGACATTCAAGATATTATAGAGCAACAATTAATGGATAGAAAAAAATTTGAACTTGCAAAAAAATATATGATTTATCGTTATACTAGAGCATTAGTAAGAAAGCAAAATACAACAGATGAATCTATACTAGGATTAATAAAAAATCAAAATAAGGAGTTATTAGAAGAAAACTCTAATAAAAATGCAGTACTTGCTTCAACACAAAGAGATTACATAGCAGGAGAAGTTTCTAAAGATTTAACAAAAAGAATACTATTACCAGAAAAAATTGCAAAAGCACATGAAGAGGGAATTTTACATTTCCATGATATGGATTACTTTTTACAACCAATTTTTAATTGTTGCCTAATAAATATAGGAGATATGCTAGACAATGGAACAGTTATGAATGGTAAATTAATAGAATCTCCAAAAAGTTTTCAAGTTGCATGTACAATTATGACACAAATTATAGCAGCAGTTGCATCAAACCAGTATGGTGGACAATCGGTAGATATCAGCCATTTAGGAAAATATGTAAGAAAAAGTTATGATAAATTCAAAAAAGAAATAGAAAAAGAATTCGGTAATGAATTAACACCAGAAATGATAGAAAAACTTGTGCAACAAAGATTAAAAAGAGAAATATCTGCAGGTGTTCAAACTATACAATATCAAATTAATACATTAATGACAACAAATGGACAATCACCTTTTGTAACATTATTTTTAAATTTAAAAAAAGATGACCCATATATAAAAGAAAATGCAATGATAATAGAAGAAATACTTAAACAAAGATATCAAGGAATAAAAAATGAAAAGGGTGTATATATAACACCAGCATTTCCAAAATTAATATATGTACTTGATGAACACAATTGTCTAAAAGGTGGAGAATATGATTATTTAACAAAACTTGCAGTAAAATGTTCTTCTAAAAGATTATATCCAGATTATATTTCAGCAAAAAAAATGCGCGAAAATTACGAAGGAAATGTATTTAGCCCAATGGGATGTAGAAGTTTTCTATCTCCATGGAAGGACGAAAATGGTAATTATAAGTTTGAAGGAAGATTTAATCAAGGTGTTGTTAGTATTAATTTACCTCAAATTGGAATTGTTGCAGATGGAGACGAAGAAAAATTTTGGAAATTACTAGATGAAAGATTAGAATTATGCTATGAAGCTTTAATGTGTAGACATTATGCACTTCTTGGTACTTTAAGCAATACTAGCCCAATTCACTGGAGATATGGAGCAATAGCTCGTATGGAACCAGGAGAAAAAATAGACAAATTATTAAAAGACGGATACTCTACAATTTCGCTAGGATATATAGGACTTTATGAAGTAACAAAGTTAGTAAAAGGGGTATCACATACAGATCCAGAGGGACATGATTTTGCAATTAAAGTTATGAAACATTTAAGAGAAACAGCAGACAAATGGAAAAAAGAAACAGGAATTGGATTTGGATTATATGGAACACCAGCAGAAAGTTTATGTTATCGTTTTGCAAGAATTGATAAAGAAAAATATGGAATAATAAAAGACGTTACAGATAAAGGATATTATACAAATTCATACCATGTAGATGTAAGAGAAAAAATAGATGCATTTGAAAAGCTTTCATTTGAAAGTGAATTCCAAAAATTATCATCAGGTGGAGCTATTTCTTATATAGAAATTCCAAATATGAGACATAATTTAAAAGCATTAGAAAATGTTGTTAAATTTATTTATGATAATATTCAATATGCAGAATTTAATACAAAATCTGATTACTGTCATGTTTGCGGATATGATGGGGAAATAATTATAAATGATAATTTAGAATGGGAATGTCCAAACTGTGGAAATAAAGATAAAAATAAAATGAATGTAACAAGACGTACTTGTGGATATTTAGGAGAAAACTTCTGGAATGAAGGAAAAACAAAAGAAATAAAATCAAGGGTATTGCATTTGTAATATATTGTGTTTTGTTTTTAGAATTTTGTGTTTGGTAATATAAGAAAAGACTATATAGACTTTTCTCTATATAACCAAATACCAACTTCCAAAAACTAAAAACAAATAGGAGGCTATAAATGAAATATGCAAAAATAAAAAAATGTGATGTTGCTAATGGACCAGGTGTAAGAGTTTCATTATTTGTAAGTGGATGTAATCATCATTGTAAGAATTGCTTTAATAGAGAAGCGTGGGATTTTAATTATGGGAATGATTTTACACAAAAAGAGCAAGATGAAATAATACAAGATTTAAAGCCAGAGTATATTGATGGATTAAGTCTTTTAGGAGGAGAACCCTTTGAAAGAGAAAATCAAGAAGGATTGGCTCCTTTTATAAAAAAAGTTAAAGAGACATATCCAAACAAAAAAATTTGGTGCTATACGGGATTTACATTTGATAAACAAATATTACAAGAAATGGTAGAAACAGAAAATAGAGAATCTACGAAGGAAATGCTACAAAATATAGATTATATAGTAGATGGAAGATTTGTAGAAGAATTAAAGGATCCTAAATTAAGATTTAGAGGCTCAAGTAATCAAAGAATTATAGATGTAAAAAGGAGCCTAGAACAAAATCAAATTGTAATTTGGGATGGATTAAATAAAGATTTAGGATAGTTAAAGAACTATCCTTTAATCATATTTGAAATAAAAAAATAGAATAAAGTTTTAAATTTAATAAATAAACCCCTCCTAAATATAATAATATATAGAAGTGATTGTTTTGGACTATAGTCCTAGAGAGTTATTTTTTGAGAAAAGATTCTTTTCTCATATTCTTGTTGTGGAATAAGATATCGACATACTTTGCAGAGCCAACAATATCCTTTGCAAGGCTTAATTGATCTTCTAAAAAAGCATATCTAATCATAGGACTTTCGCTTTTTATATTAGGATTCCATACTGTTATTACTATAGGACAATCAGATATTAATATGTACTTCTGAGGATTATAATCGAATTCCTGAAAAGTTACAACAGTTACTATTTTACCATTTTTAGAATAATGATAAGAGTTAGTTGCCAAATAATAAAAATCATCCTTTTTTACAATAGGTCCCAGACGCAAGTGCGATTCTTTATCCGCAATACTGCCGATATATTCCAATTTTTTTATCCGGCATAATTCTTTTAATTGAAGAGCTATTTTTGCCGTATGTTCTAATACAAATGCCATATAATAATCCTCCTTTATAATTGTAACATTTTGTATTACAATTATAATTATACAGTATTTACATAAAAAATCAATTTTTAAATTGTTATAAATAAATAAGAATATTACTGCATAATTGTAAAATGAGTAAATATAATTAATAATATGATAAAAGTATGCAATTTAAAAAAAATATTATTAATAATATTAGTAATTGTAATTAGTACTGTTATATTATTTTCAAAAAAGTATTTTAATAATAAAACAATTGAAATATCTAGTACAATTAGTAATAATTCATATAAAATCTTAGTTGATGTAGAAGACTCTAAATTATTTTTATTTGAAAATGATAAACTCATAAAAACATATAAATGCTCAGGAGGAAAATGGTCAACACCTTCACCTATAGGAACATGGACTATAATTTCAAAAGCAAAATGGGGAGAAGGATTTCGGACGGAAGCTTTATGGGAATTAATGTTCCATGGGGGCAATTTGGAATACATGGGACTTTAGATCCATATTCATTAGGATGGGCAAGTTCACACCGGATGTATAAGAATGAATAATGACGAAGTTGCGCAATTATATAAAACAGTACCTATAGGGACTAAAGTAACAATTGTAGACGGAGTGTATGGGGCTTTTGGAAAGGGACTAAGAGACTTAAAATCAGGAATGTATGGGTCAGATGTAATGGAAATACAAAAAAGGTTAAAAGAAATGGGCTTTTTTAATGGAAATCCAAACGGAAAGTTTGGAATAGAAACAGAAAAAGCGGTGCAAAAATATTGCAAAGAAAATAATTTATATATAAGAAAAACAATAGATATAGAATTGCAAAAACATATGGGGTTTGAATTAATAGATTAAATTATGTTTATTAATGATTACTTAAAATTTTAATTCTTCTTTTTTTTAAAATAGTCATATTATAAAATAAAAATTAAGGATTTATAAAAGGAGAAATGCATGGGGGAAAAAACAAGTATCAATTATATAATGGCAAATGAAAAAATAAGGAATTTAGTATTTGAAGAATGGGAAAAATTTAATTTATTAATAAATCAAGGACCAGACATATTAAAAAAATATTTTTGTAAATTATGGGATGAAACAAAAATGGAATTAGAATATTTAGATGATATTGATGTTATTGATTTAGATAAAAAGATAAAACCAGAGGAATTTGGCGTGTCATATTCTATTTTAGATAATGAAGTTAAAATACTTAATTTTATAATGCCAAAACCAGTAAATAATTACGGACAAGCTGTATACATAAGTGCTATTTTAACATCAAAAATACCAAGGTTTTTTACTCTTGAATTTAATAATAATTTAAATGGGATCCCCTCTTATATAGTTGGGGAGTGGCAAATTGACTTTCAGAATAATGACTATATACACAAAAGATATGGAACAATAGAAAAGTCAAATATTGGTGAATATTTAGGTATAATAAATCAGATATTGCAAACTTTATAAAATAATAATATATATTTTTTTAAAGGGGCGCTATTTAGAATATTTTGTTAGTTAAAATATAATAAATCCGTAGGCATAAAAATTGTAATAAAAATGTAACGATACGAAGTTAAGCAGATTTCAAGAGATTTAAAAGAAAAATAATATAAAAATAAAAAATACGATAAAAATATAAAAACACTTGGCTTTTCAAGCTTCTTTAGTGATTTTTTACTTTAATTTGATACAATTAATTTACATAAAAATTAATCAAACGAAGTGAAAAATCTATGAATAATATATCGCAAATTTCGATATTTGAATATAGAGAAATTAAAATTTAGGAGATTTAGGAAGATTTGGAGAAGACTGTTCAGTAGATGGAAAATATTTAGACACATAGTAGATTTAAATAAATATGAAAAAAGACAAACAAAATAATTTAAATTTATATATGTTGATTTTTACATAATTATATGTTATTATGTATACATGATGATTTATTTCATTTCATATCATTCCGTTTTACACTTTGAGGTCAGCATCGTAATTGGAATAAAATTTTAATTATTTCAATGATTGTAAAACAAACTTGTTTTAGGAGGAAAATTTTTATGAGAAATATCTTAGTATTTACATCAATTATCGCTTGCTTGTTGTTATTTGCTAGCTGTGGCAATGAAAGCAATCAGGCAGAAACCAATGAATCTATTTCACAAGAAGATTATTATTTAGATTTAGCAAAGAATGCTAAATCATACGCAGAAGTCTACGATATCTTAAAAAGAAATGATTCAAAGGAATTCCAGATTTCGTTGGCAAATTTGGATAATGATATAGTTCAGGAAGCATTACTGAATTATGACAACCTAAGTAGCGATGCTTTGGTTACAGTCTGTGAAAATCCTTGTAGTAAAAATATTAATTTTTACCAGGTTAAGCAGTTTTTTGAGTCTGCAATATATAACGCAGAATTAACTGCTGAGCAAGAAATTAGAATTGCACAGACAAAAAAACTTCCAATGCAGGAGGGAGTCCTTTATCGGAAAAACCTTAGTGCAGAGGCACTGGTTTATCTCTTAGACTCGAATAATACTTGTTATTCTATTTTGAACTTAAACTATTGTGGATATCAGGAAAGTATTAAAGAGAAAATTCTAAGGACTGAATTTACTCTAGAGCAAAAAGAAAAGCTCTTGGAACTTGATATTAATATAGTTACAAGTGCATTGAAACAAAAAGAAACGCTCTAGAAAATAGTAACACCTAAGAAATAAATCTTAGGTGTTACTATTTAACAAATGTTTTCAATAACAACTCTCTCTTATGACTAAATAAAAAAAGAATGTGTTGAACATTATATAGATAAAAAACAAAAATTACAAAATGCAAAAAGTAATTTAAAAAAAATGTTGACAAGCCACATTTTAATGTGATATTATAATAAAGCACATATTTTACGGCTAAAAATATGTAGCTCTTATAACACTAAGGGTGGTTAAAATAAAAAAAATAGTTATATAAATTTAAAATAAATAAAAGTGTAGGGATGTAACAATTTAAAAACATCTAAAAGTAAAATAAAAATTACTTTTTTCTACACTTTTTTGTATTGCTTTTTAAAATTAAATAAGGAGGAATTAAATATTAATTTAGGTTATAAAAATCAAAATTGATTTAGGGCAGTACAGTTTTGATAGATATAATACATTAATATTTAAGAGGGACCTTGTTTGATTTAGAAGTTGAAATTTGGTATTTAGAATTTAGATACAAATCATAACCAAATTTTCAACATATATATCTGCTCTACAAATGGATGGAATGGAATATATAGCTTGGAAATGAATTTATTTAATTTTCCAAACACCAAATTCTAAAATCCAACATCTAAATAAGGGGAGTTGATTTATTTGTTAAAAGACTTAAATTATGAAAAGACAACAAGAAAAACATTTGCAAAAATTGGAGATTTTATTGATATTCCAAATTTAATCCAAGTACAAAAAGATTCTTATGATTGGTTTGTAAGGGAAGGACTTGGAGAAGTATTAAAAGATATTTCACCTATTATTGATTATTCTGGTAATTTAGTTCTTGAATTTTTTGATTATTATATGGAAGAAAAAACTAAATATTCTTTAGAAGAAGCTAAAGAAAGAGATGCAACTTACTCTACAAGATTACATGTGAAAGTAAGGCTTATTAATCGTGAAACTGGAGAAATTAAAGAGCAAGAAATTTATTTAGGCGATTTTCCACTAATGACAGATAGTGGTACATTTGTAATAAATGGTGCTGAAAGGGTTGTAGTAAGTCAATTAGTACGTTCACCAGGATGCTACTATGAATCAGATTATGATAAAACAGGAAAAAAACTATATAAATCTACAGTTATGCCAATAAGAGGAGCATGGCTAGAATATGAAACAGATAGTAATGACATATTTTACGTAAGAATTGATAGAACAAGAAAATTACCTGTAACAGTTCTTTTAAGAGCAATAGGATTAGTTTCAGATGAACAAATAATAGATGTATTTGGAGAAGATGAAAAAATTCTAGCAACAATAGCAAAAGACACTGTAAAAACAAGTGAAGAAGCAATTGTTGAGATTTATAAAAAATTAAGACCAGGAGAACTTCCAACAGTAGATGCAGCAAGAAATTTATTTAACAACTTATTCTTTGACCCAAGAAGATATGACTTAGCAAAAGTAGGAAGATATAAATTTAATAAAAAGTTAAATTTAGCATCAAGAATAACAGGCCAAGTGGCATATAATGATATTCTAAATAGCGAAACTGGTGAAATATTAGTAGAAAAAGATACAGTTATTTCTAAAGAAATTGCTAAGGAAATACAAAATTTGGGAATAAATATTGTTGATGTAAAAGTTGATGATAAAAAAGTTAGAGTAATAGGGAATGGAACTGTAGATATAAAGGCATATGTAGATATAGAAAAGCTAGGAATAAAAGTAAAAGAATTAGTAAACTATGAAGTACTAAAAAATATATTAGAAAATACAGATAAAAATGATTTGAAAAAAGTAATAGAAGAAAGAATGGACGAATTAGTTCCAAAGAATATTGTAACAGAAGATATGGTATCGTCAATAAATTATTTATTAAACTTGCAATATGGTTTAGGAAAAGTCGATGATATTGACCATTTAGGAAACAGACGTATAAGATGTGTTGGAGAACTTTTACAAAATCAATTTAGAATTGGTCTTACAAGACTTGAAAGAGTTGTTCGTGAGAGAATGACAATACAAGACTTAGATGTTATAACACCACAAACATTAATAAACACAAAACCAATAACATCATCAATAAGAGAATTCTTTGGTAGTTCACAATTATCACAATTTATGGATCAAACAAATCCATTATCAGAACTAACACATAAAAGAAGAATTTCAGCTTTAGGACCTGGTGGACTTTCTAGAGAAAGAGCCGGATTTGAAGTTCGTGATGTTCACTATACACACTATGGAAGACTTTGTCCAATAGAATCTCCAGAAGGACCAAACATTGGATTAATATCTGCGCTTTCAACATTTGCAGTAATAAATGAATATGGATTTGTGGAAACACCATATAGAAAAATAGATCCAAAAACACACAAAATTACAGATGAAGTTACATATATGACAGCCGATGAAGAAGATGAATATATTATTGCACAAGCAACAGAACCTATGACAAAAGAAGGAAAATTTAAAAACAAGCTAATAAGAGTTAGGTACTTAGATGAAATTATAGAAGTTGAACCAGAAAGAGTAGATTATATTGATATATCGCCAAAACAGTTAGTATCTGTGGGCGCTGCAATGATACCATTCTTAGAACATGATGATGCTAACCGTGCATTAATGGGTGCTAACATGCAACGTCAAGCAGTTCCTCTAATGATTACAGATTCACCAATAGTCGGAACAGGTATAGAATATAGAGCTGCAAAAGACTCTGGAATAACTGTGCTTGCAAAAAATGATGGTATAGTTGAAAGAGTTACTGGTGACGAAATTATTATAAAAACTAACTCAGGTGAAAAAAATACATACAAACTACGTAAATTTAAAAGAACAAATGGTGGAACATGTATAAATCAACATCCAATAGTTGTAAAAGGAGAAAAAGTAAAAGCAAATGATGTTATAGCAGATGGGCCTTCTACACAAAATGGTGAAATGGCGCTTGGTAAAAATGTACTTATAGCATTCACAACATGGGAAGGATATAACTACGAGGATGCAATATTACTTAGTGAAAGATTAGTTAAAGAAGATGTTTATACATCTATACATATAGAAGAATATGATTGCGAATGTCGAGACACAAAACTTGGAGCAGAAGAAATAACAAGAGATATTCCAAACATAGGTGAAGAAAATTTAAAAGACTTAGATGAAAATGGAATTATAAGAATAGGTGCAGAAGTAAGACCAGGAGACATATTAGTAGGAAAAGTTACTCCAAAAGGAGAAACGGAATTATCAGCAGAAGAAAGATTACTACGTGCAATATTTGGAGAAAAAGCAAGAGAAGTAAGAGATACATCACTTCGAGTACCACATGGAGAAGCAGGAACAATAGTAGATGTAAAAGTATATAACAGGGATAACTCTGATGAACTTGGACCTGGTGTTAATGAAGTAATTAGAGTATATATTGCCCAAAAAAGAAAAATATCAGTTGGAGATAAAATGGCTGGACGTCATGGTAACAAAGGTGTTATCTCAAGAATATTGCCAGTTGAAGATATGCCATTTATGCCAGACGGAACACCAGTTGATGTTGTTCTAAATCCACTTGGTGTGCCATCACGTATGAACCTTGGTCAAGTTTTAGAGGTTCACTTAGGCGCAGCTGCAAGGTTATTAGGAATAAAAGTTGCAACACCAGTATTTGACGGCGCAACAGAAGAAGATATAGTTGAATTATTAAAAGAATCAGGATTATCAGAAGATGGTAAAACAATACTTTATGATGGTAGAACAGGAGAGCCTTTCGATAAACCAATAACAGTTGGTGTAATGTATATGCTTAAACTTCACCACTTAGTAGATGATAAAATACATGCTCGTTCAACTGGACCATACTCGCTAGTAACACAACAACCTTTAGGAGGTAAAGCACAATTTGGTGGACAAAGATTTGGAGAAATGGAAGTTTGGGCACTAGAGGCATATGGTGCAGCCTATACTTTGCAAGAAATCTTAACAATAAAATCAGATGATGTAGTAGGAAGAGTAAAAACATATGAATCAATTGTTAAAGGTGAAAATGTTCCAGAACCAGGAGTTCCAGAAAGCTTTAAAGTATTAGTAAAAGAATTACAAAGCTTAGGACTAGATGTACGCTTGTATTCTGAGGATGACGAAGAACTAGAATTAAAAGAAAATATAGATGAAGGAATAGACTTAAATTTAGAAGAGTTAAATAAAGTTATACCAGACGAAGATGCAGTAGTTGATGAAGAAGAAATGAATGGAGATTTTATAGAAGAAGATTTTGACGAAGATATTATTGAAGACGAAGATATATCAATTGACGAAGACGAAATATTTGATAATGAACTTGGAACAGATAATATTATGAATGATGAAGACATAATTGATGAATAAAAATTAAATTGTATTTGGAATTTTGAATTTTGTGTTTGGCTTTTGGTTGCACAGAAAAAATAACGCAAAAAACTAAACACCAAATACTAAAAACTAATCTTAAAGGGGGAAAGAGCCTTAATGGAAAATAAAGAAAAAGATGAATTAGAGATATTCAATAAACTAAAAGTAGGATTAGCATCAGACGAAAAAATAAGAGAATGGTCAAAAGGTGAAGTAAAAAAGCCTGAAACTATCAATTACAGAACTCTAAAACCAGAAAAAGATGGTTTATTTTGTGAAAAAATATTTGGACCTACAAAGGACTGGGAATGTCATTGTGGTAAATATAAAAGAGTAAGATATAAGGGAATAATATGCGATAGATGCCGGAGTTGAAGTAACAAAATCAAAAGTAAGACGTGAAAGAATGGGACATATAGAACTTGCTGCACCAGTTGCTCATATATGGTATTTTAAGGGTATTCCAAGTAGAATAGCATTAATATTAGATATTTCTCCAAGAAGTTTGGAAAAAGTTATATATTTTGCATCATATATAGTACTAGATAAAGGAACATCTTCACTTACAAAATGTCAAGTATTAACAGAAAAAGAATATAGGGAAGCAGAAGAAAAATACGGAAAAGGCTCTTTTACTGCAAAAATGGGAGCAGAAGCAATAAGGACATTACTACAAGAGGTAGATTTAGAAAAACTATCAGCAAAACTCAAGAAAGAAGTAGAAAAAGCTAGTGAACAAAAAAAGGCTAAACTTATTAAAAGATTAGACACAGTAGAAAGCTTTAGACTATCTGGAAATAAACCAGAATGGATGGTAATGAGTGTTATTCCAGTAATACCACCAGAGTTAAGACCAATGGTTCAATTAGATGGTGGAAGATTTGCAACATCTGATTTAAACGACTTGTATAGAAGAGTTATTAATAGAAATAACAGATTAAAAAGATTATTAGAATTAGGAGCACCAGAAATAATTGTAAGAAACGAAAAAAGAATGTTACAAGAATCTGTGGATGCATTAATAGATAATGGTAGACGTGGAAGACCAGTAACAGGTGCTGGAAATAGACCATTAAAATCATTATCAGATATGCTAAAAGGAAAACAAGGACGTTTCCGTCAAAACTTACTTGGAAAGCGTGTTGACTATTCAGGACGTTCAGTTATAGTTGTTGGACCAGAACTTAAAATATATCAATGTGGACTTCCAAAAGAGATGGCAATAGAGTTGTTTAAACCTTTTGTAATGAGAGAATTAGTAGGAAGGGGCTTAGCACATAATATAAAAAATGCAAAAAGAATGGTAGAAAAATTAAGACCAGAAGTATGGGATATATTAGAAGAAGTAATTGCAGATCATCCCGTAATGTTAAACCGTGCACCAACACTACATAGGTTAGGAATTCAAGCATTTGAACCAGTTTTAGTAGAAGGTAGAGCAATAAAACTTCATCCATTAGTATGTACAGCATTCAATGCCGATTTCGATGGAGATCAAATGGCAGTTCATGTTCCACTATCTCCAGAGGCACAGGCAGAAGCAAGATATTTAATGTTATCTGTAAATAATCTTTTAAAGCCACAAGATGGTAAGCCAGTTACAGTACCAACACAAGATATGATACTTGGAAGCTACTATCTAACAATGCAAATAGATGGTGAAAAAGGTGAAGGAATGTATTTTAAAGACGTTGATGAAGCATTACTTGCTTATCAAAATGGAGACGTTGGATTACATGCAAAAGTAAAAGTAAGAGTTACAAAAGAAATAAATGGAGAAAAGAAAACAAAAACAATAGAAGCAACAGTTGGAAGACTTATATACAACGAAGAAATTCCTCAAGACTTAGGTTTTGTAGATAGAACAGACCCTGAAAAACAATTTGATTTAGAAATAGACTTTCCAGTTATGAAAAAGAACCTAGGAACAATTATTGCTAAATGTATAGATAAACATGGATTAAATAGATCAGCAGAATTATTAGATTACATTAAAGCATTAGGATTTAAATATTCTACAAAAGGTGCAATAACAGTATCTGTTCACGATGTTGCGGTACCAGAAGCTAAAAAGAAGATTTTAGCAGATAGTGAAAAACAAGTAGAAGAAATAGGAAAACAATATAAAAGAGGTTTAATTACAGAAGATGAAAGATATTCATCAATAATTAAGGTATGGGAAAAAGCAACAAATGATGTTACAGATGCAATGAAAGACAACTTTGATGACTTAAATCCAATATACATGATGGCACAGTCTGGAGCAAGAGGTAACATGAACCAATTACGTCAAATTGCTGGTATGCGTGGACTTATGGCAAATACATCAGGTAAAGCAGTTGAAATTCCAATTAAATCATGCTTTAGAGAGGGATTAGACGTTCTAGAATATTTTATTTCTTCACATGGTGCAAGAAAAGGTTTAGCAGATACTGCATTAAGAACAGCTGACTCTGGATACCTAACAAGAAGATTAGTTGATGTGTCTCAAGATATAATAGTAAGAGAACAGGATTGCGGTACAACAGAAGGAATTGTAATAGAAGATATTAAAGATGGAAATCAAATAATAGAAAAGCTACATGAAAGATTAGTTGGTAGATATGCTCTAAATGATATATATGATCCAGAAACTAATGAATTAATAGTAGACAACAATACATTAATTACTCCAGATATAGCTGATAAAATAGTAGGAGCAGGAATAAAAAAAGTAGAAGTACGTTCAGTACTAGGATGCAGAACGAAACATGGTGTATGTAGCAAATGCTATGGCATGGGACTTGCAACTAGAAAAGAAGTTAATATTGGTGAAGCAGTAGGTATAATTGCTGCACAATCAATTGGTGAACCTGGTACACAGCTTACAATGAGAACTTTCCACACAGGTGGTGTAGCTGGAGGAGATATTACACAAGGTCTACCTAGGGTTGAAGAACTATTTGAAGCAAGAAAACCAAAGGGATTAGCTGTAATATCAGAAATTGATGGAACAGTTAAAATAGAAGAAATTAAAAAGAGAAAAGAAGTAACTGTAACAAGCAAAGACAACTCAAAAACATATGTTATTAGCTTTGGTTCAAAACTAAAGGTAAAAGATGGAGATGAAATTAAAGCAGGAGATCCAATTACAGAAGGATCAATAAATCCAAATGAAATATTAGCTATAAAAGGACCAGAAGGAGTATATGAATATTTAATATCTGAAGTACAAAAAGTATACAGAAATCAAGGTGTTGATATTAATGATAAACATATTGAAGTTATTGGAAGACAAATGCTTAAAAAGATAAAAATAGAAGATAATGGAGATACTGGAATGTTTGCAGGTTCATTAGTAGATATTAATGAATTTAATGAAGAAAATGAAAAAATGATAGCAGAAGGAAAAAGACCTGCAACTGGAAAAAGAGCATTACTTGGTATAACTAAAGCATCACTAGCAACAGAAAGTTTCTTATCTGCAGCATCATTCCAAGAAACAACAAGAGTACTTACAGAAGCTGCAATAAAGGGAAAAGTAGATTCACTAATAGGATTAAAAGAAAATGTTATAATAGGAAAACTAATACCAGCAGGAACAGGAATGAAAAACTATAGAAATATAAAAATAAATACAGAAATCCAAGAAGAAAAAACAGGAGAATCAGTAGAATAGAATTAAAATAGAAGGGAAAATCCCTTCTATTTTTTATGAGACATGTAGGGGCGGGCCTTGTGTCCGCCCAAAAAGAAATTAGCAAATCAACCAATTGCAAATGCTGTAGGGGCGGACACAAGGCCCGCCCCTACACAAAATTCCAAATTCCAAACACCAAATACCATTATACAAACTACAATTTACCGCATAATTAAAATTAAAAATAAAATAATCTCGGAATTCTATTGAAATCATAAAACAGTAATGCTAAAATAAATGTGTTAAAATCCGACAAAAAAATTAAATAGGGGGATAAAAATGAACAACATTAAAATTTTTGCCTGTAATTCGGCAGAAGAATTTACAAAAGAAATATGTGAAAACTTAGGATTAGAAATGGGTAAAAAAGACTCATTTAAATTTGCAAATGATAATAGTTTTGTACAATTAAAAGAAACAGTAAGAGAACATGATGTATATATAGTACAAACAACTCAGCCACCAGTAAATGAAAGAATTATGGAATTACTAATAACAATTGAGGCAGCAAAAAGAGCTGGAGCAAGAAGAATAACAGCAGTTCTTCCATATTTTATGTATTCAAGATCTGATAAAAAAGATCAATCAAGAGTTCCAGTAACCGCAAAACTTATGGCAACATTATTGGAAGCTGCAGGAGTAAATCATGTACTAACATGCGACCTACATAACCCTGCAATTCAAGCATATTTTAATATAATATGTGATAGAGTAACAGCAAAACATTTATTAGAAAAATACTTTGAAAATAAACATTTAAAAGACATGGTAGTAGTAGCAACAGATGCAGGAAGTTCAAAAAAAGCATATAAATATTCCAAATTTTTTGAATGTCCACTTGCATTAATTGATAAAAGAAGAGAATCAAATAACGATAATGCAGTTGCAACAAATATTATAGGTGATATAGAAGGAAAAACAGCAGTTATATTTGATGATGAAGTAAGTACAGCAGGAACATTAGTAGAAGCCGCACATATTTTAAAAGAACATGGAGCAAAAGAAATATATGCAGGAGCAACACATGGAGTATTAGTTGGACCAGCAATAGAAAGAATAGAAAAATCCCCAATAAAAGAATTGGTGGTAACAAACACAATTCCAATAGAACCAGAAAAAATGATAGATAAAATAAAAGTTGTATCAATAGCTCCGTTATTTGCAGAGGCAATAAAAAGATTAAATGAAGCAAAACCACTTGGAGATTTATTTGAATATGACAAATAGCGTTGACAATTACAAAGTTTTACGATATAATACTTAAAGTTAAATATCCCACTAAATGGTACAAGTAACAGTAGCGAGGGGAGGGAAATAAAAATGTCAGAAATAAAAGTTAATAATGGTAATATAGAAGACGCATTAAAAAGATTTAAAAGACAATGCGTAAGAAATGGTGTTTTACAAGAGGTTAGAAAAAGAGAACATTACGAAAAACCTAGTGTAAAAAGAAAGAAAAAATCAGAAGCTGCAAGAAAAAGAAAATTTTAAAATATAAATTAGAAATTAGAGGTGAGAAGTTAAAAAAATTTAAAGCTTTTCACCTTTTGCTTTATTGTTTATATATAGACTTAAAAATTAAAAGTGAAAAATGAATAGTGAAGAGTATAAAATTTGCTTCACAAATTTTGAAGGAGGAAGAAATATGTTAAAAGAAAGATTAATGTCAGATTTAAAGGAATCTATGAAGGAAAAACAAGTATTAAGAAAAAATGTTGTCCAAATGATAAGAGCAGCAATACTTCAAGTTGAAAAAGATAAACAAATAGAACTAGATGATAATCAGGTATTGGAAATAATAGCAAAAGAATCTAAAAAAAGAAAGGACTCTTTAGCAGATTATGAAAAAAGTGGAAGACAAGAATTAATAGACCAAGTAAAACAAGAAATAGATATAATATCAGAATACTTACCAAAACAATTAAGTAAAGAAGAAATAACAAACATAGTAAAAGAAGTAATACAAGAAACAGGAGCAAATACAATAAAAGATATGGGAAAGGTAATGAAAGGTGCAAAAGAAAAAATAGGACCAGCAGCAGATGGAAAAACAATAAATGAAATTGTTAAAGAATTATTAAATTAGTAATATAAATTGTAGTTTGTGTGAGGGGAATTCTAGGGACTGTCCCTAAAAATCACCAATTTTGGGGATTTTTGGGACTGTCCTGAATTCACCTGAAACACACAAACTAAATTTATCAATAAGAAAAGAATAAAAATTAAATATGTGGGGAAAATATAAACAATTGTAATGCAAGGAGGAAAAATATGTCATATAATATAAAAGAGATAAAGCAAGGCATTAAATTACATTGTATAGATACAAATAAATTTAAAACAAATTTAATGGCTGTTTTTATTACATTACCATTAAATAAAGAGAGGGTAACATTTGATACGGTTATTCCTGCTGTTTTAAAAAGAGGAACAACAAATTTAAAGTCACAAGAAGAAATATCTAAGAAATTAGAAAATATGTATGGAGCAAGTTTTGATTGTGGTATAGAAAAAATAGGTGATAATCATGTAATAAAATTTTATTTAGAAGCATTAAATGAAAATTTTATTCCAGAAAACAGTAATCAAAATATATCAAAAGATAGTATAGATTTATTGTTAGATATAATATTTAATCCATTAGTAGAAAATAATAAATTTAAAGAAGAATATGTACAAGCAGAAAAAAATAATATAAAACTATTAATAGAATCAAAAATAGATAACAAAGATCAATATGCTCTAAATAGATGTATAGAGGAAATGTATAAAGATAAACCATATGGATTATATAAGTTCGGCTATGTAGAAGATTTAGAAAAAATAACTTCAGAGAATTTATATGAATATTACATGGAATTAATAAATAATAGTAAAATTGATATATTTGTTTCTGGAGAATTAAATATTGACAATATAGTAGAAATAATAGAGAATAACCAAAATGTAAAAAAATTAAAAGAAAGACAAGCAAAATTTGTTGTAAATAATGAACAAACAGAAAACAAACAAGAAGCACAAGAAAATGTAATAGAAGAAAAAATGGATATAACACAAGGAAAACTAGTTATAGGATTAGATGTTGAATTAAATGATCAAAACTCAAAATTTCCTGTATCTATTTATAACGTAATATTACGGAGAAAGTGCAACATCAAAATTATTCCAAAATGTAAGAGAAAAGGCAAGTTTAGCATATACAGCAAGATCAAATTATGTAAGACAAAAAAACAATATATATATAAGATGTGGAATAGAAATAGAAAATTATGAAAAAGCATTAAAAATAATAAAAGAGCAATTAGAAGAAATGAAAAATGGAAACTTTACAGAAGAGGACTTACAAAATGCTAAAAAATACATGATATCAGGAGTACAATCAGCACAAGATGAGCAAGACTCTGAAATAACATATTATATAGGTCAAGAATTATCTGGAATGCTTACAACATTTGAAGAATATATAAAAAAAATAAATGAAGTAACATTAGAAGATGTAAAAAATGTCGCAAATAAAATAAAAACAAATACAATATATTTTTTAAAAAATTAAATAAATTGTAGTTTGTGTAAGGGGAATTCTAGGGACTGTCCCTAAAAATCACCAATTTTGGGGATTTTTGGGACTGTCCTGAATTCTCCGCAAACAACAATTTATAAAAAGGAGATACGTATGCAAGTTATAGAAAACCTAAGTGTTAAAGAAAAATTATATATAGAAAAATTAGAAAATGGATTAACAGTTATGATAATTCCAAAAAAAGGAATTAGAAAAAAATATGTAATGTGGGCAACGCATTATGGTTCTATAGATAATAAATTTATTGTACCAGGAGAACAAAATATAACTAAGGTTCCAGATGGTGTGGCACATTTTTTAGAACATAAAATGTTTGAACAGGAAAATGGTACAAACAGTTTGGATACATTAACTGCTTTAGGAGTAAATGCAAATGCATATACAACTAATAATTACACAACATATCTTTTCGAAGCAACAGATAACTTTTATCCAGCACTTGATGAATTAATGGATTATGTACAAAAACCATATTTTACAGATGAAAATGTGGAAAAGGAAAAAGGTATAATAGCACAAGAAATAAAAATGTATGATGATTATCCAGATTGGGTAGTATATATGAATGCAATAAGAAGTATGTATAAAAATAATCCAATTATTATTGATATAGCAGGAAGTGTTGAATCAATATACAAAATAGATAAAGATATATTATATAAATGTTATAATACATTTTATAATCCATCAAATATGGTTATGTGTTTTTGTGGGGATTTTAACCCAAAAGAGTTAATAGAAGAAGTTAAAAAAAGATTAATAGAAAAACCAAACCAAGCAGAAATAAAAAGAATATATGAACAAGAGCCAGAAGAAATAGTAGAGAAAAGAACAGAACAAACAATGGAAGTAAGTATGCCTTTGTTTGTAATAGGAATAAAAGACAAAATTCCAGAAAAAAAGGAAGAAGTTGTAAAAAAACATATAGCAATAGAAATACTATTAAATATGATTATAGGGAAAAGCTCTAATTTATATAAAAAATTATATGAAAATGAACTTTTAGTGTCAGAACCATTTTTAGAATATGAATTTGGAGAAAATTATGCACATATAGCAATAACAGGAACATCAAATAATCCAGACAAGATATTACAAGAATTTTTGGAAGAAACTGAAAAATTAAAAAAAGAAGAAATAAATGAAGAAACGTTTAATAGAATAAAAAATATGCTATATGGAAATGCAGTAAAAGAATTTAACAGCGTATCAGACATTTCAAGAATGTTTGTAACAGATTATTTTAATGGTATAAATAGTTTTGATTATCTAGAAAACTATAAACAAATAAAACCGGAATATGTAAAACAGAAATTAAATGAAGTTTTTCTAGAGGAAAAAACAGTGTTATCAATAGTAAAAAATAAATAGGGTGAAAAAGGGGCCAGGCCCCTTTTTCACCGAAGGGTAAGGAAAATATGAACCAAATAGTATTTCCGGATTTAAATTTAAAATTACAAATATCAAAAATAGCATTTTCAATAGGAAATATAAAAATCTATTGGTATGCTATTATTATGGTATGTGCATTTATAATAGCATTAATAATGTTTAAAATAAAAAATGGAAAATTTGGAATAAAATTTAATGATATTTTAGATTTAAGTATAATTATAATACCCATTTCACTAATTTCAGCAAGATTATATTACGTTTTATTTAATATTAATTATTACATATCGAATCCTGTGCAAATATTAAACTTTAGAAGCGGAGGTCTTGCTATATACGGTGGAATAATAGGAGGGTTAATTACTTGTTATATATTTTGTAAAAAAAGAAAAATAGAATTACTAGATTTATTAGATTACATAGTACCAAATCTTGCATTGCGGACAAGCAATAGGAAGATGGGGAAATTTTATAAATGTAGAAGCATATGGCAGAGTAACAAATCTGCCATGGAGAATGGGCATATACGAAGCTGGAAAATATATTGAGGTACACCCAACATTTTTATATGAATCAATATGTACATTTTGTATATTTATTATATTAACAATAATATCAAAAAATAGAAAATATAAAGGACAAATAGCATTAATATATTTAATATTATATTCATTTGCGAGAATGATAATAGAACCTTTAAGAACAGATAGCTTAATGCTGGGAGAAATAAGGATTTCACAGCTACTAGCTCTAATTATATTAATAATTTCATTAATTTTATTTATAAAAAGGAAAAATAAAATGTAGTTTGTGTAAGAAAATTCTAGGAACTGTCCTGTATTCTAATAAAACAAACAACAATTTGTCGCATTTTAGTCTTTTTAATAAAACAAAAAAATAAAATAAAAGAAAAAACAAACAGATGTTAAAAAATAAAGAAAAATGGCATACGAAAGTTGGCATTAAAACAGCATTTATGCTGTTTTTTTATTGACCTAAATGTAAAAATATGGTATTTTATTAATATACAGAAGAAAAAATCCATTAAAAGGAGTGAATTAATATGATAGATGAAGAAATTTTAGAATTAAGACGAAAACTAAACGAAAGTGTAATAAATGAAAATAATTACGAAAAAACATATAGATTAAGTATAGAACTAGATAATTTAATAACGCAGTATTATAAGAAAAAACTAAAGAAAGGATGATATTTTTATAAAACAAAGAAGTGGAGATGTATAGTATGTTTCTACTTTTTTTGTTACCCACTGAAAATTAACATATTAAAAGTAAATTTAAAAAAATATTTACAAAATTTAATTTATCATGTTAAAATATAATAAATTATTAATGCAGAATAAGGAAAATAAAACAGAAAAAGCGAAAAAAGTTGAAAAAAATATATGTTTATGATATAATAAAATTAGATTATAATAGTTAGGAGAAAATATAATGAAAAATATTAAAAAAATAGCAATTATTTTAATATTATTAACTGTTACTATAATGTGTATTAATTCATTTGTTTTGGCTGTAGATAATCCTGATTATTATGAACCAAGCAAACCAGGAAGCGAAGATAATAAAAAAGCTGGAGAAATTATAGGAAATATTTTAGCTAATGTAAGAACAATAGGAATATTAATATCTGTTATAATGTTAACAATTATTGGTTTAAAATATATTATATGCTCTGCAGAAGAAAAATCAAATTATAAAGAAAATATGATTCTATATATTGCAGGATGCTTTTTACTTGCTTCTGCAACAACTATACCAAGTTTAGTATATAGTATATTAAATTAATGAAAGTAGGTGGAAAACATGAATGTAAAGAAGTTAAGTATTTCAATAATAATAGTTATGCTATTAATTAATATTATGTTTTTCCCAAAAATATTTGCTATATCTGAAATTATTAAAGCTGGAGATGATTTTTTAGATGCTGGAGATAATCCAGAAGATAATATAATTGATACTGATAATATAAAAAGTACTAGTTCAAAAATATATAATATATTATTACTATCCGGAATAGGAGTTACTGTTATAGTTGGAGCAATTTTAGGAATAAGCTTTATACTTTCTAGTGCAGAAGGAAAGGCAAAAATTTCTGAAGCTTTAGTACCATATATAGTAGGTTGCTTTGTAGTATTTGGTGCATTTACAATATGGAAAACAGCAATAAATGTAGGAAATAGAATTATAGCTACAAGCGAAGAAACACCAACAGGGCAAACTCCTCCAGCGGTAGGGTATGTATGTCCAGAATGTAAACTTGATTTAGGAGAAATACCAGCAAATGTCGTAGTAGGAGGTAGAACTTGGGCTTGCCCGCATTGTAATAAGCAGATAACTCCACAACCAACGAGCGGGTGCTTTTGCTCAATATGTAACCGCGATTTAGAATTAAAAGGGACAGAAAAAGATAAAGCTATACTTGGAGGATATCCAGTTTATTGTAAATATTGTAAAAAACAAGTAGATATTAAAACTAATTGAAAATTAAGTTATTAATGTTTTCTTAAAGAGATTTAAGAAAGATAATATATAAAATAAATATAATTAAGAATGGAGGAGGAAATATGAAAAAATCTATAAAAATAGTAGCTACATTATTATTAGCAATAATGCTAATATCTACAGTGTCAACTGTATGCTTGGCAGACAAGGTAGGAGATGTAGATATTCCAACTGGAAGCGACAAGTTATCTCAAGATATGAAAACTAAAATTGGAAATGTAATTACTACATTAAGGAATTTATCTTTAATAATAGCAGTAGTTGTATTAGTTATATTAGGTATAAAATATATGATGGGAAGTGTAGAAGAAAAGTCAGAATACAAAAAATCGTTTGTACCATTAGTTGTAGGAATTGTTGTCGTTGTTGCTGCTGTACAAATAGCTGATTTCATTTATAATTTTGTAGCATAAAAATATATATTAGTTAACGAATAAAAAAGATAAAATATTAAATTAAACTTTAATATTTTATCTTTTTTTATTACATTATTATTACATTTTCATGAATTTTACATTTTTTTTGCTAATATATTACAATTTCCAAGGTTTTCTGGTATAATATATATAAGAAGTATTGTGTATAAATAAAATAATACAAAGGAGGAGTTAAATTGGCATTACATGAAATACCTAGAAATGTAAAAGGAGAACGGAAGAATATTATATATATTTTCAACTAAGGCATTAATATATACTGTTGTGCGGAGGTGGACTAGGATATTTAATATATTTAGTTGTTTCAATGTTTAAGTCCTCTTTTATGCTAGGAGTTGGAATATCTGGATTTTTTGGATTAATAGGGTTTGCAATAGGTACATTTAAAATTCCAGAATCTAATAGCTTTGAAATCACAAAAAAAACTGGCGGAGAAAACATAGATGAAGTTATATTAAGAGCAATTAAATTTAAACTAAAAAAGAATAGAATATATTTATACAAAGGAGGAAAGTAACTAATGGAAAGTACCGAAATTTTAACAATGGCTGTTGCTATTTTAATAATGTTAATTATGATATTAGTATTTGTATATTGGTATATATCCAGAAAAGAAAAACTTAGCAACAATAAAACAAATAATAAAGAAACAAGTAATAAAAACAGCAAAGAAAAAAGTGGAAGTTCATATACTAAATTATCTGTTTTTGATTTTATGGAATTTGATACAATACAAGACAATATGATAGTACAAAATAATGGATCAAAATATTTAATGGCAATAGAATGTGAAGGTATAAATTATGATTTAATGTCAGAAGTAGAAAAAACAGCTGTAGAACAAGGATTTATAGAATTTTTAAACACATTAAGACATCCAATTCAATTGTACATACAAACAAGAACAATTAATATAAGCAATAGTATAGAAAACTATAATCGTAAATTAGAAGAAACAAGGCAAGAATTAGTTGCAAAACAAAATGAATATAATAAAGTATTACAAACTAATGGTAGAGACACAAAAACTTTAAATAATTTAAGAATGGAAATAGCAAGAATTCAAAACTTATATGATTATGGAAAAGACATAATAAGTAATACAGAAAAAATGAGTTTAAATAAAAATGTATTAAGAAAACATTATTACATAATTTTATCATACTATTCTGCGGAATTAGGTGCAGATATAACAGATGAAGAAGAAAAAAGGAATATGATATTTGCAGAATTATATACAAGAGCACAGTCAATTATTAGAACATTATTTGCATGTAGCATGAAAGGAAAGGTATTAGACTCAAACGAACTTGCAGACTTATTATATGTAGCTTACAATAGAGATGAAGCAGAAGTTTACGGAGTAGATAAAGCAATAAGAGCAGGATTTACAGAGCTCTACTCAACTGCTCCAGATGTATTAGATAAGAGAATGGAAGCGTTAAACAAAGAAATAAACGAAAAAGCATTAGAAAAAGCTAGATTAACAGTAGATGAGGTAAGGTCAGAAAAAGAAAGGGCTGTACAACAAACAGAAGAATCCATGGATGAGCTAATTGATAATTTAGCAAAAGTAATAATTAAAGAAAATAGGCGATATATTGGAAAAGATGTGGCAGAAGAGGCAATTTCTAAAATTGATAATACAAAGGAGGAGGTAAGACAAGATGTTAAAAAAGAAACTAAAACAAGAACAAGAAGAAAATCTACAAAATAGTATGCCTAAAGAAGAAGTCGAAATATTAAGAAAAAAGAATATAAAAGAATTAATTGCTCCATCTGGAATAGATGCATCAAATATAGATTATTTAAGAATAATTTCTAACACAACAAGATATGCAAGAAGCTTTTTTGTATCTAGCCTACCACGTATGTGCGCATTTCCAGAACTATTTAGGGATATGTATTTATTTGGAGATACAAATACCTCAATATATATAAATCCAGTACCAGAAGCTAAATCACAAAATGAATTAAATAGAGTTATAAACCAATTAGAAACAGAAAGACTTGTTGCTGCAGATAGAGGAAATATAAATAGGGAAAGTGTTATAACACAAAAAAGAGTAGAAGCTGAAGGATTAAGAGATCAAATTGCTGCAGGATTTAACAAATTATTTGAGGCTTCTATAATTACTACATTATTTGCATATAATTTACAAAGTTTAGATGCATACACAAAAATGCTGTCAACAGAAATGTCTAAAAGTTTAGTTGGAGTAAAAACTGCATGGGCAATGCAAGAAGAAGCGTATAAATCTAATGTTCCTTTAATGAAGAATGAAATTCAAAAAAAACATACTTTTGATAGAAATTCTATGGCAACTGTATTTCCATTTACAACCTCAGAGGTTGGTCACTTAACAGGAATACCATTAGGATTTAACAAACAAACAGGGGTACCTATTCTTTTTGATAATTTCCATTCATCACTTACAAATTATAACATGGTTATATTTGCAAAATCTGGTGCTGGTAAGTCTGTTACAATGAAAACATTAATTTCTAGATCAGCTGTTCTTATGGGAATAGAAAGTTTAGCATTAGATGCAGAAGGAGAGTATTCTGTCGTAGCAGAAGCACTTGGAGGAATAAATGTTGTACTTCGGACCAACATCTCAAACAGTAATAAATTTATTTGATATAGAAGTAGAAAAAGTAAAAGACGAAATTACAGGTAGAGAAAGAGCAATTTTAAATGTTGAAAATAAAGTAGAGGACGTTACACAAGCACTTTTAACAATGGCAAGAGGAAGTACAAGAAGTACAGAAGTAAACGAACTTACAAAACAAATAATTGCAGAAGCTGTAGCAGAAGAATATGTAAATGCTGGTATAACATCAGATCCAAATAGTTTATATAAAGCAAGTAATAATGGATATAGTGGAAAAAATTTATTTAAAGAAAAAAAACAAATGCCAACAATTGGATCTTGGTATAAAACATTATTAAAAAAGGCAAAAGAAAATAAAGATTCAAACTATCAATTTCATTATAGTTATTTAGCCAAAGTTATGAGACAATACATAAGAGAATATAATGGTCAAATGGCGTATTTTGATGGACAATCTACATTTGATTTGTTAGAAGATGTGCCATTTATAAATTTAGATATTTCTCAGCTAGAAGAAAGGTTTGCAAGACCACTTGCACAACAAATATTGCTTTCATGGATATGGGAAAAGTATGTAAAGAAAAATAGTGAAGATAGAAAAAAAGCAACTAAAAAAAGAGTTTTAGTAGACGAGGCATGGATGCTTCTTCCATACCCAGAGGCAGTAGATTTTTTAAATACAATGGCAAGGCGTGCAAGAAAAAGAAATGTATCACTTGCAATTATTTCACAAAGATTTCAAGATTTTTATGAAAAGCCAGAAGCACAAGCAGTTTTAACATCATCAGATACAAAGCTATTTTTAGCACAAGATAAATCAGAAATAGAATACTTAAAAGAAGTATTTAAACTAAGCGAAGGAGAAGCAGGATTTTTAGTAAGCTGTTTAATTGGAGAAGGATTACTAAAAGTAGGACAAGATACCGCAATAATACAAATAACACCAACTAAAAAAGAATTTGAATTTGTAGAAACAAATTTAAATAAATTAGTAGAGAAAAACTAAAGAAGGCATTTATCGAGAAAGGTAAAAAATTTATGAAAATTTTAAACAATAAAGTATTTTTAAAAGTGATATGCATAATGCTTGTATTTTTAACTATATTTATTTCTGTAATTCCAAACTATTCTATAGCTACTGATGAAAAGGTAGCAGACGAGATTGATACAGAAACAGGAGGAAAGCTATTTAGACCAATATTTAAATTAGCTGCAGGAGTTGGAGATTTGGTGTTAAAAACTTTACAATGGTATTTTTATGCAGATTTCGATATAAAAGATAATTCAACTGGCGAATTTGATTATAAGTATGGACCAGCTGCAATATTTTCTGGAATAATTCCTGGACTTGATGCAAACTTTATAAATCCAAGTGAAGAAAAAATTATAGAAAAAGATGTAAAATTTGAAACAGAGATGCTAAGTACAATTTTGGAAAAAAGTGGCGAATTAAAAGAAGGACCAGATAATTATGCCAGAAAATTATATGGTGTTTTTGATACGAATGTAGGAACAACAAAGAAAAAAATTTTAAAAAAATACAAAAAGGACTATAATTATGATCAAGGACAAGTAGTGTCAATTGATGCTCAAGCAATAGATAATATAAAAAAACAAAATCAAACAGCATTAAGTACTCAGGAAATAGAAAACATTGAAACAGCATGGAGTATAATTAATGGTGATAACATTGAAATATATATTGTTGTTAATACACAAACAACGATAACAGAATCTAATTTACAACAAACAGTTAATAAATCCTTAATGCTATTTTTATATAAAGATACTATTGACAACCTTAATAATTCTTTGCAAAATGCAGGAAAAGTAGTAGGGGAAGCTACTAATATAGGAACAAAGACTTCCACAGCCAAAGAACTACAGAAAACAATATCAAAATGGTATAAAGCACTAAGGTTAATCGCATTAGTCGGATTATTATCAGTACTTGTATATGTCGGAATTAGAATAATAATTTCATCAACAGGACAAGAAAAAGCAAAATATAAAAAAATGATAGTTGATTGGTTAGCAGCAATATGCATATTATTTATATTGCAATATATAATGGCATTTACTATGAATATAGTTGACGATATTTTGGATATATTTAAGGATAATAAGAATATAATAAGTGGAAGAGTTGTTGATGCAGACGGAGTAATACAAGATCCAGGAACTGATGTGTTGTTATCTTCTATTAGGGGAGAAATTAACACATCTGATGCGTATTCTAATATATTTAGTAGTTTAGTAATATATTTAGTATTAGTAATATATTCGGTAATATTTACAATACATTATTTAAAAAGATTAGTATATTTAGCATTTTTCACAATGATAGCGCCATTAATAGCATTAACATATCCATTGGATAAAATAAAAGATGGACAAGCACAAGCATTTGGAATGTGGATAAAAGAATATATATTTAATGCTTTAATTCCAGTAATGCATATAGTATTATATTCAATATTTGTAGGATCAGCTATGGATTTTGCAAAAACAAATCCAATATATGCATTAGTATGCATAGGATTTTTAATTCCAGCAGAGAAGTTCTTTAGAAAAATGTTTGGATTTGACAAAGCGACAACAAGTGGACAACTTGGAGCTGCAGCCGGTGGAGCAATGGTAATGAATGCAATTAATAAAATAAGCCATGGAGGAGGCTCAGGTTCAGGGGGAGCAAAATCATCATCTTCACCAAAAACTAACAATAATAGATCAGGATATATTCCAGCTCCAGGAGCAGATCCACAACAAAATAATCCACAACAAAATAATCCACAACAAAATAATCCACAACAAAATAATCCACAGCAAAATAATCCACAGCAAAATAATCCACAACAAAATAATCCGCAGCAAAATAATCCGCAACAAAATAATCCACAGCAAAATAATCCAAGTACTTTTACTGCATTAGGTAATACATATAAAACTGGTCGACCAAAACCAAAACCTAGAATTTCTGGAAGATTACGTGGATTAAAAGGCGTAGCAGGTAGATATATTAATAGAGGAACTGGAAGAAAACTGGCAATGGGTGCTGGAAGATTAGCAAGGAAAGGATTAGTAGGAGCAGCAGGAGCAGCAGCCTTAGGAACATTTGGACTAGCAGCAGGAATTGCAACAGGAGATTTAAGCAAAGTGGCACAATATACAGGAGCAGCAGGAGCAGTAGGTTTTAGTGCAGCAAATAAAGTAGGAAATAAATTAACTGAAGTTGAAAAAGCTAATAGAGAAACATATAAAGAAAATAAATGGGGAACAGATGAATATAACATAAGAGAACAAACAAAAGAGTTAAACCGTGATCCTGAATTTAGAAAATCATGTAAAGCAGCAGGATTAGATGCAGACCAAAGAAAGGACATAATAAGAAAGTGCCATGCTAATGGAATAACAAATCCAGATAGTATAATTGCAGCAACTACTGCATTGGCTGGACAGAAACAACAAGGACATAATTGGGGCATAGATGAAACCGTTGCACTTGCAAAAATGAATCAAGGAATGACTAAGTCTTACTGGGGACAACCACAAAATAGGACCAAATTCATAAATGATTTAACAACACAGCTTGGAGGAGATGGAAATAAAGCAGCACAAGCAGCAGAGATGATAGATTCTATGAAGGGAGATTTAGGTTAGGAGATAAAGGTGAACAAATTAATTAGATGGTATAACAAAAACCGAAAAATATTTTGGCTTTCAATTGTAATATCTATAATAGTTATTAGCTTGCCAAGAGCATTAAACCAATATGCTAAAGATAAAAATAATGTAGGTAGTAGTATGAATAATACTACTACTTATGATAATACAAATTATTCTGTTATTTCGCAAGAAACTATAAAAGAAGAAACAAATGAAGAGAATAATAATATAATTAATACTTTTATTGATTATTGCAATAATCGAGAAACAGAAAATGCCTACCAATTATTAACAAACCAATGCAAAGAAAAATTATATCCAACATTAGATGATTTTGTAAATAAATACTATAACAGAATTTTCGGGGATAAGAAATCTTATAGTATTCAAGCATGGTTTTCAAATAACAATTATTATACATATAAAATAAATTTTAAAGAAGATATGCTATCTACTGGTAATGCTAATTCATCATCAATAGAAGATTATTATACAATTGTATACGAAAATGGTAATTATAAATTAAATATAAATAGCTATATTGGAAGTATAGAAATAGATAAATCAGCAGAAACGGATGATATAAAAATTTCAGTTATAAGTAAAGATATTTTTATAGATTACGAAATTTATAATATAAATGTAGAAAGTAAAATAGGTAAATCTATTTTATTAGATAGCTTAGAAAATACAAATACTATGTATTTAGAAGATAGTAGTGGATTACATTATGATGCATATAGCCACGAAATAGTAAGAGAAGAATTACGAGTAAGAGCAATAAAAGATGTAAGTATAAAATTTAATAAAAAATATACTACAGAAAGAAAAATAACAAAAATTGTTTTTGAAGATATTATATTAGATTATAACAATTATATTACATATAGCAACAAATCAGAATTTGACAATAGAACAAGTGTAAAAATAGAGTTATAATATTTCCTTAGCAAAAGAGGTGAGAATTATGACTGATGAAGATAGACAGTATAAGGAAAAAATGAAAAATGGAATTGAGCAGCTTAATGATAAAGCAGAAGAGAAAGCAAAAAAAGAACGAATAAAAAAAATAATTAAAATAATAGGTATTAAAGGAATTGCAATAGGTATTGTAATAGCAATTACTGCAGGGTTATTATCAGTTGTTTTTTTCGCAGCAGCTTTGGATTTTAATGATTGTGATACAAAAACTAAAGCAACCTCAGCAAAAGCAGAGGCCTTTGGAGATGAAGCATTGGATACAATTTTAACTTTAGAAAATGGAAGCTATAAAATTAATTATGATGGAAAAACAGGAAAAGACGCAATAGAAGCAAAATTAGAAGATGCTAATATGAATTTTGAGGACTTTAATGATAATGAGATAAATTGTTTATATAATTGTCTAAAAGCAGAGTGGGCAACAACTTATCCTAATTTAGGAGGCTCAGTTGATAATAAAGATGTAGATAGTGACTATGTTCAAGGTGTAATAACATTTTCAAGAGAAAGTAAAGGAGGAAACAGAACTTCTCTTACATATGTACCATATGAGGAATTTCAGAATAAAACTGGAGATGATGCATTAAAATATTTTAGCATGAAAGATGGTAATATAATTATTTATGGATGGAGTAGTTATGAAGTTAAATATGATAAATCTTCTTCCATGCCAGATGATATAAAAGCACAATATAATGATATCGATAGACAAATTACTCTGCAAGAAACTACAATAGATTATAAAAGTATGATAGGTATACATACAGTACCTTTTGAACTTTTATTATCATTATTGGTTAATACAGAAGATGTAGATTTTGTAAATGATCTTGCAGATTTAGCTTTTGACAGTACAATAGAAATTACCATATATGATAATACAACTAAAACAACTACAGTTGAAACAGTAAAAACAACAGAAGTTACAGAATTTAAAAAAATTATTGAATATACTACAACTGGTACTTCAGTAAGTAGCGGAGATACAATGTTTACTAATTTCCCGGTGACAGAATATATTAATTCTAAAGATGTAGATAGACTTGAGTATACTTTAACAACTACAACAACTAATGAAAGTAATAGTTATATTATAGGTTTAACAAGTGTTAAATCTTGGATTGCAAATATAAGTAATAAATATGAAATTAAGAAAGAAGATAAGAGCGAAAACTTAGGAACACAAGATGCACCTATTGAAGAAGGAACATATGATTTGGAGCCTTATGATATATATACAGGAGATAGAGAGGTTTTGAATTTTCAATCAACAAAAACATATGATGTAGAAAACCTTGCAGGAGGAGGACCTATACATATTGAATGCGTTATTAATTCTGCAAAAAAACAAGGAACTATGACCCGTTACACACAGTTAACTAAGAATGAATCTACAACAACAAAATGGTCATATGAAGCAGGTAATAAGCAGGTTTCAGAAGTGGGAGAACAGTTTGCAGAAGTATATGATAAACATCCTAAAGCACAAGGTAATTTAGATACTGTTGCTTCATGGCTTTTTGATTTACTTGATGATACCGAATCTACAGTAGATTATGTTTCAATTATGAAATATTTACTATTTGTATGTACTGGAGATAGTTATGGAGTAACTGAGGATGATATATTAGAGTTATTAGAGTCAAATATGAATATGATTTCTGTTTCTAAAGTTAATGGAAATATATTAGCGGAATATATAAAACGATGGGAAAATTATTCGTTAGCTGATTATATGAATGGAGAGGGAAATTATGATAGTGTAAAAAAATATGTTACTGAAGATAGGCAATATTATAAATCTTATTATGTAAATTCTGTATGCAACTTTTCATATGGACTAAGTATATCAGCAGCAGATTATACAGAATTATTTAAAAAATTTGGTTTAGGTGATCCTAAGAATTATTTTACCGAAGGATCTAAAGCTGAAGTAGATAAAATTGATAGTGTTTATGCTGAAGTAATACTGAATATGAGAGATTTAGTAGTTAACGAAGTAGAGAAGGCTGGAATTAACTTAACATCTGAGCAGATAGATGCATTAACTGTAGTAAGATATCAGTGGGGAAATATTGGTAATTTTTCAGAGGCATATAAAAATGCTAATGGAGATATGAATAAATTTAAAGAAAGTTTTTTTGTTTATAATGCAGATAGATCAAAAGGATGGCCATATATATCAAGTAATGGTGCGAGTGATTATGAAAGAAGTAGAAAAACAGCAAATTTTAAATTGTTTAGTGAGGGTATATATACAGATATACATGGAAATATAATTCAAAAAGGTTCAGGTTCTAGTGCTGGATCAGGAGATATATTTGAAATGTTAACTTTTGGTAAAAAGGCTTTTGGTAAAGACCTAGATGGAGCAAAAAGAGTTGGAGTAATTTCATCAAATTTTAGTGGATTTTCTGGTGCATGGTGTTCTGTATATGCATTTAGTTTATATGAGCATGCAGGATTTATTACATTGGAAGAGGCAAATTCTTTAGCTAATCCTGAAAAAGGATTAACATATGCAGGGTATTGGCAACGTATGGATAACTTTAAACATTACAATGGGTATGTTAATAATAGAGTTATAGGCGATATAAATTATAAACCACAGCCTGGGGATCTTATATTATATTCAGATGGTACATGGAATACAGCTACTCACGTTGGAGTGATTTATGAAGTTACTGGAAGTGCAATAAAAACAATTGAAGGTAATAGTACCGGAGGTAAATGTGCAATAAAAAGTAGAAGCAATTATAAAATAGGATTTACTATTGATACAAATTGGATTATTATGGGGTATTTTTCTTTAAATAGTTTTTTAGGTAGTAAATAATTAATACTATGTGGAGAGTGAATTTATGAAAAAAATAAAAGTAGCTATTGTTGTATTAATACTAATAACTATATGTATCAGCATGATTTTAATAAAAAGAATTATAGAGGAAAAAGAGCAAGAAGAATATAATATAAATCATGATAAAATATTAGAACAAGTTTCAGAAGTAGAAGATAAAGAAGACGATAAACTAGTTAACTTAAGTTTTAAATCTGATTATTTTACAATTAAGAATAATATAGATGAATATATTAAATGTGTAAACTTTATAAATATAAATTCATCAGATGAAAATATAAATAGAATTTATGAAAAATTAGATGATGAGTATATAAAGCTATATAATATAACAAAAAATAATGTACAAGATTTTTATTCAAATTATGGAACTAATAATGAATTCTTTATAGATAAAGTACTTGTTAAAGATATAAATCAAATGGTAAATATATATATAATATATGGAAGATTAATAGACAAAACAAATTATACTAGTAAAGATTATGGATTTATAATGCAAAGCGATATAGCAAATAATTCTTATTCATTAATATTATATGATTATATGAAAGAAAAAAAATTAATAAATTTAAATGAGGGAGATACAATAGCTTTTCAAGCAAAAGATAGTATAGAAGCTAAGCAGTATAATACTTTTAGTAACGAATTACATACAGACGAAGAACTGGTAAAAGAATATTTTAATAAATTAGCTAATGATATAAAATATGATAGAAATCATTTATATGAAATGTTAAATCAAGATTATAAGCAAAAAAAATTTGAATCCATAGATAAATTTAGTAACTATATAAACAAATTAAGTGAAAAAGAGTTAGATTTAAGTGAATATACAATAGATGAAGAAAATGGATTGTACATATGTAAGGATACATCTGAAAGATACTATGTATTTAGTATAAATAGTATTTTAGAATATACAGTTATGTTAGATACATATACAGTAAATTTACCAGAGTTTATAGATAAATATAATTCAACAACAGATCAAGGTAGAGTAATACTTAATATAGATAAGTTCTTTAAATCAGTAAATGACGACAGTTACTATTATGCATATAATTGCTTGTCTGATGGATTTAAAAATAATTACTTTAAAACATTAGAAGATTTTGAAAAATATATGAATAATAATTTATTTAATAACAACAAAATAGAATATGAAGATTTTGAAGAAGAAGCAGGATTATATAAATATACAATTGAAATTATAAATTTAGATGATGAAAATCAAAAAATAGAAAAAACTATAATTATGAAACTAAATGAAGGAACGGATTTTGAGATGTCGTTTAATGTATAATTTGATTTTTTAGTAGAATTATGTTAATATATATTATAGGAGGTTGTTATGGTAGATTATAAAAAAGAAATTGAAAAAATGATAAATGATATTAAAGCAGAAAATCCTAAAAGAGAAATAGATTTTAGAGAAGATTATGTATTGGATGTAAATGGTACTAAAGTTGATGTTTCAATATTAGATATAAAAGAACCGATAGAAAAAGATGATGAAAAAACTAATATAAATAAAATGCAGATTTTATTTAAAACAAAAGAAGGTTATGTACTAATTGCTGAAGTAACAGAGGATAATGAAATTGATATAAAAGAAGATGGAATGAAACAAGCTGGATTAGATGAAAGAATTGGAATAGGCTTACATAACAAGATAGAATTAAGAGAAAAAGATGAAAGAGAAAGAAGTATAAATACTGGAAATGAAGAAAATAATAAAAATAATAAAAAGAAAGAAACAACAGAAGAAAAGAATAATGGCAATAAAGAAAAAGATGATACCCAAAAACCACAATTATTAAAAAAACAGTCTAATTGGATAAAATTAGATTTGAGTGCTGAAGTAGTTAAAGGAAGAACTTTAGGAGAAATTTTAGGATCTAGAGAAGGAGAAGAAGTATATATAGCTCCGGGAAAAGATACATATGATTATTCTATAGTTTCAGGCAATGAAAAATCAGGATTTAAAGCACTAGATACATTAGAAAGAACAGAAGGTAGAGCTCCAAACCAAGAAATAATGTCAATAGAAAGTAACATGGACATGGATGTACATAGTAAACAGTCCCTTACTATGTTTAAATGTAAAGGCAGAAATGATGAAGGATTTACTATTTCAAAACTTGGAAATGGAAATGATCAAGTAAGAATAGAGTATTGGAGGAGAGCTTACAAAGATTTATACATGAGTTCCATAGTGCCTCAGGAAAGAGCAGATAGAGGAATAGATAAACCGAATAAGGAAATAAGGGAACTTATGTCAAAAAAATATTATTCAAGAATGGAATTAACTAAAAAAATGGATACACATGAAGAGATTACTAAAGAAGTAAACAAACAAAATTTGCCAAATGAGGTAAATCCGGCATCAGACGGAATACAAATTGAGGAATTGGATAGAGAAACTTTTAGAGAAAGATTAATAGAAAATATAGTGAAGGATGAAATGGGGACAGGAAAGCAGATGCCTGGAAGAGAAGGATACATAAGAGAAAAAGCAGAGAAAATGGCAGATAAAATATTGGATGAAAATAAAGATTATGAAGTAGCAAAAAGGGAAACTTTTGGAGAAAGAGATGAAGGTGGACAAACACCCGATGAAAAAAGAAATAAAGGAGAATAAATTAAAGCTTAAAAAATATAAAAATAATTTATGTATAAACTCCTAAAAATAGATAAAACTATTTTTAGGAGTTTTATTATTTAAAACAAATTAAAATACTCGAATGGAGGCTTTAAAATGAAAAAAATAAAAATATTTTTGTGTAGTTTAATTTTTTTAGTTTTAATAGGTATTGTAAATATAAGCACAGCAATGACTCATTACCAAACAGTTGGAACACCAACAGGATTAGTTACAGCAAGCGCTTTAAATGTAAGGCAAGGACCGGGAACTTGGTATAAAATTGTAACAACAGTAAATAAAAACGAATATATAAGAATATTTGCAAAAATAGGAGATTGGTATGTTATACAAACAGATAATGACAATATAGGAGCAGTTAGTAGTGAATATGTAAGACTAATATATCCAAATACTTCAAGTAATCAAAATAAAGGTAGTAGTGGAACAAGTAATACAACAACTTCTGAACTTACAGCAAATGAACAAGAAGTATTTGATTTAATAAATGCAAAAAGAGTAGCAAATGGTTTATCTGCATTAAAAATAGATGATGAATTACAAAATGTTGCAAGAATAAAAGCACAAGATATGGTAGATAATAATTATTTTTCTCACACTTCACCAATATATGGTTCTCCTTTTGATATGATAAAAAGTTTTGGAATTAGTTATAAAACGGCAGGTGAGAATATAGCAGGTAATTCTAGCAATAGTGGGGCAGTTAATGCATGGATGAATTCTGCAGGGCATAAAGCAAACATTTTAAACAGCAGTTTTAATTATACAGGAATAGGTGTAGTAAGTAGTTCTAAATATGGTAAAATATATGTTCAAATGTTTATGGGAAAATAAAATAAATCTAATTAAAGCTAAAACATTATTTTTTGAAAATGAAATCTCATTTGTCAAAGAATAATTGTTTTAGCTTTTAACTGTTTAATGAAAATTTAAAAATTTTCATTAAATCGATAAAGTTCATACAATGTTTAAATTTATATTTCGAAAACATGATTATTTTTTTATCTGTAATTAATGCATTTTTATACACATATAATTAAACAAGGCGAAGTATTATTACCTTTGCTTGAATGGAGGTTAATTTGAAAATGCATTTACGTAAGTTTATAAAAATAATAGTTATTTTTGTATTGGTAATAAATGTTAGTACAATTATTTTAGCAGATGAAATAGATGAAGAAACTGATTATGCTTGGCTAACTGATGAAATTATAAATGCATCTGCAAATGCTAGTAATGAGCCAAATTTAAGTTCTAGATATGTTTGCGTTTTAGATAGAACTTCTAAAACATTAATATATGGAAAAAATGAAAATATAAGAACTCCCATGGCTTCTACAACAAAAATTATGACAGCAATTGTTTTATTAGAAAATATGGAAAAAAATAATTTATCTTTAAGTACCCAAGTAGAAGTTTGTAAGCAAGCTGCAAGTGTAGGTGGTTCAAGATTAGGACTTAAAACAGGTGATAAAATTACTATTAATGATTTATTATATGGACTTATGCTATGTTCTCGGAAATGATGCTGCAATTCAAATAGCCGTAAGCATTGGAGGAAGCGTAGAAGAATTTGCAAATTTAATGAATCAAAAGGCTATGGAACTTGGCTTAAATAATAGTCACTTTATAACTCCACATGGATTAGATGAAAAAGAACATTATACTACGGCTTATGAATTAGCTTTAATTGCTGATTATGCATTAAATATAGATAAAATAGCAGAAGTTGTAAAAACAAAATCTTATACAGTAACCATAGATGGTAATAGTAAAAATATAAGAAATACTAACGAATTATTAGGATATTTAAATGGAGTAAATGGAGTAAAAACGGGCTTTACAAATGGAGCAGGAAGATGTTTAGTAACATCTGTAGAAAGAAAAGGATTTAATATAATAACAGTTGTATTAGGTGCAGATACGAAAAAAAATAGAACTAAGGATTCAATAAATTTAATAGAATACATATATTCAACTTATGAACTTGTAAATTTAGAAGATTTAATAAAAGATGAGTATAACAATTGGAATTATATAAATAAAAATAGAATATATGTTTATAAAGGGAAAAAAACTAATACAGAAATATACTTAGAAGATTATAAATACAAAATTTATCCAATAAAAAAAGATAATATTAAAGATATAAAAATTGATATAGATAATATAAATACATATTTTGAAGCACCATTATATAAAAATACTGAAGTAGCAAATTTAAAAGTAAATATAGGGGATATAGAATTAATGGATATAAGAATATTAGCAAATGAAAATATTGAAAGAAAAGCGATTCATGAATATTTTTTAGAAGTCATAAAGTGTATAATATAGAAAATGTGCACATTGGGGACGTCAGGCTGTCTTAAAATTAATTAAATTCTCATTGACATTGAACAAATCAAAGAAACAAAGGGACTATCGAAAATGTTGTGTAAATCGGATTTCCTTCCGATTGATAACAACTAAAATTATTAAATTATATTATTTA
>CANQYS010000014.1 GCA_947628115.1 uncultured Clostridia bacterium
TCGCAAAATTCCTTTTTATTGCTTAATATATCTTTAAATAGTCTATCATGTGGCTTACCTATACCATATTCTACTGAACTTTCCATTAATAGCATATTATACAGATTATAATTTTCGTAATTTATATTGTTCACCTCTCTTTTTTATTGGTTTATTGACAATATTTTAATATAGTTATGTCTTTTTGTCAATATATGTTTGAATTTTTCTTGCAAATTATAGCATTTTTCTATTCAATAAAAAATATGGGCAAGAATTTAATTCTCGCCCATGCTTTTATTTTATATCATTTTTTCTTGCCTTGCAACATTTTTCGTTCGACTATTTTTGACACTGTTTTTTTTGCACATCTTTTACGTCCCCAATGTGCATTAGCTTAATTATTTATATTTACAGCATTCAACGTCTACTGATTAACACGTACACAAGTTCCAGTAAGCCAGTCAGAAAGTCCATTAGCAAAACATATATTCTGGTCAAGTTCACATTCTCCTTCTTCTGCCAAAGCTGTATAAGTTTCTTCTAATTCGTCGCCCAAGGTACCCGGTAAAAATCCAACGCGCAGTAGTTTTTCCATATCAAGAAGTTCAACGACAGTTCCATTAATAGGATATTCAATGGAACGTGGATCATCTTCATTAAAATAATACCAACCAGTATCTAACCACTGACTCTCGTAGTAAGTACTCGGTGATTCAGTAGAATTTTCAAAATAATAAGAACATTCCGTACCCAATCCACCAAGAGACCCACCGCACCAAATCATAAGATGTATAACCAAAACTTATTACACCATCCTCCAATTCTATAAGCCAATATCCACCATCATTTTCTTCTGCTATAATAATTTGTTGATTATTATATCCATCTGGCATTACTTTTGGTAAATCTTTAAATGTTACATTTGTCCATTTATCTCCTAAACGTATATCTGTAATATCTCCTCCGATGGTTTCTGGATCATCATTAGGATTTGTACTACTATTACCTAGAATTGTTATTTTTGTTTGTCCTATTTTATATTTGTATTTTCCGCCTTTTCCTTGTATTTCTATTGTTACATCTGTTTGTTCTGTTCCTTCTAGATTTTCTGGATCTGTACTTACATTTTTATCTTCAAATTTATATTTTATATTTTCTACTGTTTTCTTTACATTTATTTTTCCATCATTTTCCCATTCTGCAAGGTCTATTATTTGCTCTAATATTGTTTCTCTTTCTGTTTGTTCTACTGCTGTTTGTGCTTTGCTAAACAATCCTCCATTTAAAGCTACATTAACTGTTACTGCAACTAGTATTAGCATTACTATTATTGTAATTATTAATGCTATTAATGTAATTCCTTTGGAGTCAGAAGTTAGTGTTTGCATTTTGGAATTTGGATTTGAGTAAGTCTTTGAAGAATTAGTTGTCCAAAGCACACCCCCTACATCTTTTGTATTTGCTTTGTTACGTTCTTTTGTTTTTAATTTTAACATGTGTTTTTCCTCTCCTTCTTTTGTTTATTTTTATTTCCATGAAAGAATATTATCACATGTTATTTTATTTTTTAATGTTTTTTATGTTTATTTGTAATTATATATTTTATTTTTAGTTTAATATTTTTTTATTTGTTGCATTATGAAAATGCTTTATTTCTATTTTATACATATTTTTATTTATTTTGGAAAAACTTATTAAAGATTAAATAAATTAAAGTTTGTGTGTTTCAGGTGAATTCAGGGCAGTCCCTAGAATTTTCCCATACAAACTACAATTTGTCATTAAAGGAGGTTTTATGAAAAATCTAAAAAATTTATTTACTAATATATTTTTATATAAAGAACCTCAAAATGTTTACGACTTTTCACTTCCTGAAAATTCTAATATTAATACTTCTAATGATAATAATGATAATGATTCTTCAGATAATTCTAATCAAACTATATATGCTAACTTAAATGTAAATTTAGATTATATAAAAGTAAAATATAATACTCTTATAAATAGTGATATTAAAATTAGAGAATTTAAATTAAATATTAAAGGTAAAGAATATAGTTCGGCACTTTTATTTATTGACGGAATGATAGATTCTGCAAGTATAAATAATTATATTCTAAGACCTATTATGTCTAAAGATAGTAATCCTACAAAGCAAAATCCTTCTGTTATAGCAAACAATATTACTGTTAGAAGAGTAAAAAAATTTAATTTGGAAGATTACGTATACAATTCTTTAATTCCTCAAAATACTATAGAAAAAACAAATAATTTTGAAAAAGTTTTTTCTAGTGTTAATATTGGTGATTGTGCATTATTTATAGATACACTTTCTATTGCATTTGTTATTGATGTTAAAGGATTTGAGACTAGAAGTATATCTGAACCTAAAAATGAGGTTGTTGTAAGAGGTTCTCAAGAAGCCTTTGTAGAAAAACTTAGAACTAATACATCCATGCTTAGGAGATTAATTAGTAATGAGGATTTAATTATTGAAAATTCCTCTGTTGGTAAAGTAAGTAAAACTAAGGTTGCTATATGTTATATTAATAGTATAGCTAATAATGATTTAGTTGCTGAGGTAAAGTATAGAATAAATAATCTAAATGTTGATAATATTATTTCTTCTGGTCAGTTAGAACAATTAATTCAAGATGATAGTTCTCTTACATTTCCTCAAATTATTGCAACAGAAAGGCCTGATAAGACTGCAAACCATTTGCTTGAAGGAAGAGTAGCAGTTATTGTTGATGGCAGTCCATATGTTCTTATAATGCCTGGTGTTTTTATAGACTTTTTATCTTCTCCAGAAGATGTAAATTTAAAATATCAATATGCTAATTTATTAAAAATTATAAGAATTGTTGCTTTTATTATAACGTTATTTTTACCTGGTGTGTATGTAGCTATTACCAATTATCATACAGAGTTACTGCCAACTGAACTTTTATTTACTATAGCAGCTGCTAGAAATACTGTTCCGTTTCCTGTTATATTTGAAATACTATTAATGGAATTTTCTTTTGAGTTAATAAGAGAAGCTGGACTTAGAGTTCCTACACCTATTGGTCCAACTATTCGGTATTGTTGGTGCATTAATACTTCGGAGAGGCTTCTGTTAGTGCAAATTTAGTAAGTCCGATTTTAATTATTATTGTTGCAATTACTGCAATTTGTTCATTTGCAATACCTGATTTTTCACTTGGATTTACTTTAAGAATTTTTAGATTTTTGTATATTATATTAGGATATATTTCTGGTTTTCTAGGAATTGCTATTGGTTTATTTATACAATTAGCTATTCTTTCAAACAGTAAATCTTTTGGTGTTGCATATTTAGCACCATATTTACCAGTTACAAATTTAAGTACAGATGCTTCTTATTTTGTTCCACCTATGTGGCAAAGGGAAAAAAGAGCAGACTTTTTAAATACTAAACAACCTAGATCTCAAGGAAAAATAAGTATGAAATGGAAATTTTGGAAAGGAAATAAATAATTTATGAATTCATTACAAAAAATAGGTAAATTTGAAGCAATTGCATTAGTTGTTATTGTTACTATTAATCAAATAATATTTAACTTACCTAATACTATTATTATAAATACAGGTTCTTCTGCTTGGTTAAATGTAATTTATATTAGTATAATTGCAATTTTATTTTGTGTATTAATTTGTAAATTATTTAAAAAATTTCCTACTCAAGATATTGTAGATATTTCTGAGTACTTAGGTGGTAAAGTACTAAAATTAATTATTGGATTATTATATATTTTATTTTTTATTTTCATATCAGGAATATTTTTAAGATATATGGCTATTAGTTTAAAATTGATATATTTTGAGGAAAGTCCTATTGTATTTTTATTATTATTATTTTTAGTTCCTGTTATATTTGCAATAAAATTAGGTATAAAATCCACATCACAAGTAAATCTTTTATTTACACCTATAGTTTTATTTAGTATGCTTATTATTCTTTTCTCAACTGCAAAAGATTTTGTCCCTGAAAGAATTTTTCCAATTTTAGGTTTTGGAGCAGATAAAACATTTTTAATTGGATTAAATAATATTTTTACATTTTCTTGTTTTGCTTACCTTTATTTTTTAATGCCTGTTCTTAAAAACCCAGAGGATTTTAAAAAGATAGCTATTAGTTCAATTATAATTTCTGCAATATATTTGTTTTTAAGTGTTGTCTGTTTACTTATGATGTTTCCTTTTATAGCTTTTTCGGACGAAATGTTATCTGTTTATTTGTTAACTAGATTAATAGAATTTGGAAAATTTTTTCAAAGAGTTGATGCCATTTTCATTTTCGTTTGGATATTATCTCTCTTATCTTTTTTGAGTTTAACAGCAGAATTTACAATTAGAATTTTTAAAAAACTAACTAAAATAAAAAATCATAAAGAAATGGGATATAGTTTATGTGCTATAATTTTTAGTGTTGCACTTATATTTAATAGTATATCTGATATAAAATATATTCAAAATGAGCTATTAAAATATATTGTTATTTCACTAGTTTTTGTTATTAGTTTAATTATTTTAGTATTAGCAAATTTTAAGCATAAAAAGGGGAATGTAGCATGAAAACAAAAGTAATAGCTATTTTATTAATTTTATTATTTTGCTTATTTACCTTAAGTGGGTGTTATAACCAGCAAGGATTAGAAGGCTTAGCATATGCCGTTGCAATTGGTATAGATAAAGGTGAGAGTGATAAAATAAGAGTTAGCCTTCAACTTGCTATTCTTAGTAATAGTTCTGGCGGTAGTGGTGGAAGCAGTAGTCAGTCTCAAGAATCCACTGTGACTACTGTAGATTGTGCCTCTGTTGACTCTCGGAATTGCTTTAGTAAATAGCTATATAAGTAAAAAAGTCAATTTATCTCATTGTAAAGCAATTGTTATATCTGAAGAACTTGCAAATGAAGGTATTTCTGAATATATATTTACACTAGTAAATAATTTAGAGTTAAGACCTGACTGCAATGTTATAATTAGTAGATGCAGAGCATCTGATTACTTAGAAAACTCACAGCCAACTCTTGAAAGTGTATCTGCAAGATATTACGAATTTACATTAAATTCTAGTGAATATACAGGATTTACAGAGGATGTAAAATTATCAAATTTTTATTCAGATATGCTTAGTACTACAACTCAAGCACATGCAATATTAGGAGGTATTAATGCAAATTCTACACATCAAAATCATTCTAACTTACCTCCATATGATACCGAAGGTTCATATAAAGCTGATGAAACCCCAATAAAAAGCGAAACCGGTCTAGAAAATATGGGAATAGCTGTATTTAAAAAAGATAAATTGGTTGGTGAATTAACAGGAATGGAATCACTTTGTCATCTTCTTGTTGTTAATAAATTTGAAAGTGCAGTAATTAGTATACCTAATCCATATAATGTAGATTCCGTAATAAGTTTATATATATCCTATTCAAAAAAGCCTAAAACCTCAGTTAAAATTATAAATGGTACACCATATATAGAATGCAATATTAATCTAACTGCTAATATACATTCTTTAGATAAAGATTTAAATTATTCAGATCAAAATACATTAAAAACTATAGAAGAATATGCTAACTCTTATTTAGAACAAAGTATTTCTTCATATTTATATAAAACTGCCAAAGAATATAAAACAGATATTGGAAACTTTGGAAGGCATGTAATTAATAATTATTCTACATGGAATGATTGGATAGAGTCTGACTGGTTATATAATTACCAAAATTCATTTTTTACAGTAAATGTTGAAACTAATATAGAAAGTGGTGAATTATATACTAAATTATAATAAATGGAGGATTTTATGCGTGTACTTGTAATTATTTTATCAATAATAATATTTGTTAAAACAGTAAGCTATGGTATTTATGAATTAAAGGATAAAAATAAAGCAGGTGGAATTACTGTAATTGTTATTGCTACACTTGCACTCATTCTTCCAAATTTAATGATTTTAATACAAGGAGTTTAATTTAACAACCCATTAAAATTTATTAAACCTTTTTTAATAATATGAATATTATATTATATGGAAGTTTTTATAATTCCGTTATTATTAAGAAAGGATAGATATTCTATGAAAAAAATTTTTTTGGGCTGTTTTATTCTAATGTTTATTTTTTCATTAGGTTTTATTCCCAATATATGTAATAAAGTATATGCTCAAACTGAACCTTATTATGATAAAAATTTTAATAATGGTATTGGTGCTTTTTTTGCTAATGGTAACCCTATAACTATTTCTGATATTGATGGTAAAACTACTATTACTTGGAATACAGGAAAAGAAGAAGTTACAAATACCACTCTTGTTTTTGGTGGAGGTCAAGCAAATTCTTCTTTTGATAGTGCAAGTATTACTTTAGAAAGTGGTACTGTTGGCTCTATATATAGCGGAGGTTTTTCTACATCTGCTACAGAGCCTGCAATAGTTGATAAAGCAACTATAACTATTAATGGTGGAACTGTTAATAGTTCAATTTTAGGTGGTGGATTATTATACACTACAGTAAACAATTCAAATATAATTGTAAATGACGGTACTGCTACTTTTGTATTAGGTGGAGGTATTGCTAGTTACACGTATAATAAAATACCTTATAATACTGGAACAAAAGAAGCGCCTCAGGATTCTGGAACTATTGTTAAAGCTGCTAATATAACAATAAATAACGGTTCTATTGAAGATTTATATGGTGGAGGTCAAGGATATTCAAACACAGAATCAACAAGTGTAAATATTAATGGTGGTACCTTTAAATATGTTACAGCTGGAGGTTCTAATGGATATACCGGTATTGCTGATGTTAATATAAATGGTGGCGATATAAATATTTATTTATCTACCAATAGAGGTACTGTAGATACTGTAAATTTAAAAATGACTAATGGCAATGTTAAAGATTTATATATTGGTGGTGAAGATGCATTTGATGTTACAGGCATTTTAAATAAGATAAAAGCAAATTTATCTGGTGGAAAAGTAACTAATTTATATGCTGGCTTAAATGGCGGAGTTCCATTTAAAGTATCACCACCTAATTATCTTGTTTCTTACTCTCCTGGTGTTGTTGAAAATAACTATATCCCAGATTTAATAAATATAAATACTTTATTAATAACAATTATCCCTATTTCTGTAGTATTGTTAATTGCAATAATAGCATTAGCTGTAAGAAATGATAATTTGTTAGTTTAATAAAAACATTATTTAGATTATTAAAATTTTTGGGCGTAATTCGGTATTCGTCAATATTTATTATCGATAGCGTCCAAAAATAAGTGTCTATAACGCTTTTATATAATAGAAAAGTAGAACTTTTTCTATGCAAGAACAACAGTGGGCTTTCTTTTTGTAGCAGACTATTTAAATTTATTTTAAAGCCCACACCCGTTGTTCTACCGCCAAAATTTTGAAAAAATTTTGTGTAGAATATTTGCAAAGCTTTGTTGAATAGGAAAAATCGTAGATTTTTCCTATTCAACAAAAAAAGACCCTAAAGGATCATTTTTTTATTATAACATATATAAAATCGATAGAACAATTGTAAGTAATACAAAAGTAATTCCTAAAATAATTGTCCACCTTTTTAGTTTTCCCTCTTTTGTTCTACCCTTATTTTTCTCATAAAAACTTGATGAACTTCCTCCGACTATTGCACCTGATGCTCCTTCATCATCTTTTGATTGCATTAAACAAATTACTATTAATATTAAACAATTTATTACAAAAATAACAGTTATTATGCTTTTTAATATATCCACTTCTACTACCTCCATATGAATTTGACTTATATATTTTAGCATACTAAATTTTAAAATGCAATATCATTTCTTCATTTTCTTGTAATTATGGTTACTATTTTATATCTAGCTACATATAATTTTTATTAATTAGTAACAGATACTCTAAATCCATAATTGCTACCGCTACTTTTTGAATCTATAGTATATCTTCCACTTACAGGATCATTTCCTCCATAATTAAAATAAAAATTTCCATCTCTTATTGTATTCCATTTTTCACTCTGTTCTTCTTCTATATTAGATTTTTCTAATGTCCATTCTGATACATTTCCAGCAAAATCATATATATTACATACTTTATTTTGTTCAGATGCTCCTGTTGTAAGTAATATATTTTTATATTCTTTTTTTACAAAATTTTCTGTAACATCTTGATAATCTTGTCCATAGTTTTCACTATATTTACCTCTATTTACTATAAAGGAAGAAGTATAATAGTTTCCCCATGAGCTACTATTAGAATATACCATTTCAGCATTTATTTTTTCATTATCTATTGTATATCCATTTGTTTCTATAAACTTGCATACTAGGTCCCATTGGAATCCAAATAATAAATTACTTGAGTATGAACTATTTGATATATATTTGGCAAGTTCTTGTGCCTCATCGAATGTAACATAGTTATATACATATAAATTTTGTTTGCTAAATGCTTCTGGTAAATTATCATCTATTTTATTTCTTGAATTTTCTGTTCCTATTTCGTATCTACTAATCCAAAAACCTCCATAAGTATATATACTAGATAAAACTTTTTGTTTTAATTCTTCATATTCCTCTGTATCTGCATATTCTTCTGAAGAATAATCTTTTACATATTCTTTTATGTCTAACTCTATATTTTTATAATCATTATTATCTTTTGCATTTTTAAATACTATTGTTTTAGGTACACATATCCATACCCATTCATTTCCATATTTATCTTTTATTGTCATTCCCTTTGTTACATCACTCTCTATAATCTCACATTCATCCCCTAGTAGGTATGGAAAAGTATCTTGCTTAGTTTTATTTTTATAAATTAATATAAATGTAATAACAGCAACTAAGCAAATAAATATTATTGCTATTATATATGTTCTTTTTTTCATCTTTTATATACCTCTTTCTATTATGTATATATTAAAATTTTACATTTAAATTTGTGTTATAATATGTATCATTTATTTTTATAAATATATCATAATTACCTTCTGGAATATTAACTTGTATAGATGCAAATCCTGAGTTAAATGATTTTGGTGCTTTTTTACCTGCTTTTTTGTATGAATATTTATATGTTATATTATTTGCTCCAACAAATAATATATCTGCAATGTCATTATCTAATAATTCATTATTTATATAAACTCTATTTGTTGTTATTTCTATTTTATTTTTATATTCTTCTGCCTTTTTTAATTGTTTAGAAATACTTGAAGTTTCTATAATATCTCCATTAATATTACTGCCATTTATTCTTTTAAAATTAATTGTTTCAAAATTTTTAGTCTTATTATCATATAATCCATCTATTTTAAATGTTCTATAAATTAGTCCTGGCATACTAGCTTTAAATAGAACATTGCTATTTTTATCTATTTGTATAATTACACCATTTTTATAATTTGGATCTGTATACAATATTTCTGATGGATTTTCATAAGCTTCTCTTTTCATTGCCCATCCATATGTAATTAATTTATTATCGTTTTCTAATATTTCCATATGTCCGCCCACATTGCTAAAAAACTCTTTATTTGCTGTGTATTGCCATACTGTTTTTATTGTTTTATTTTCTTCGTCTACATAGTATAAATCACAGGTTGTATATCTATCTAAATAATGTGATAAATTTGAATTATCTAAATCAAATTGATCTATATCGTTATTATGTACTCCTATTAATCCGTTATCTGTTATAAATGCTGAATGTTGTCCTCCTAAGAATCTTGTGTTATCTTCTACTTTTAACATATATTGGCTAAATTTTTCTCCCCAAAATTCTGGGTCGCCAAAAATCCATTTAATCTCTTTAGTATTAAAATTTAATTTTATAAGAGAATTTAACCCCCTTAAAGATATTAGTAAATCTCCTGTTTCTTCATTATAATCTGCTGAATTATTTACTAAATCAAAATCTGTTCCTAATCCTTCTATAAGTTCTGGATCTATATTATGTAAAAGTTCGTATAAATCTATATATTGTATAACTTTACCTGTTTGTAAATCCATAATATAAATATACGAATCAAAAAAATCCGAATCATCATTTGCACCTAATACCATCATCTTATTATTAGATAATGGTACTAATTCATGATGCAAACCATAGTCAGTAATCCATTGATTATATATTTTTCCTAAATAATCCATTTCTAAAAAACTACTATAATTTATTTTAACCCCATTTTTTCCTTGATTTGGATCGCTAATATAAAAGTGTCCATTTTCTAAAAACTCTATATCTCCTGCATATCCACCAGAAATATACCATACTACATTTCCTTTACCATCTATAATACAATCATTAACAAAATTTGGAGATACAAAATATAAATTGTTTTCCACTTCTTCAGTAGTTTTTTCTAATGTAATAGGATCACCATCATATTTATCTGTTTTTATATATAGTTCTTTATTTTCTCCACTGCTTAGAACCAATTCTATCTTATTTTCATAATCTGCATACATTCCATAAATTGGAATAGAATGTTCTTTGCTACTTTCTATATTAGTAACTGTTTTATCATTTACTTTTACCTCTGTACTTACTTCTTCTTCTGTTTGGAATATTACTAATGCTGTGAGTGGGGCTATTTTATATGGATTTAAAATAACTTTTGGATTATTAATCGTATACTGTTTATCTTTTATATATTCTTCTATTTCTTTATCAACTTCTTTTTGTATTTCAAATATTTCATCATAGGCAGATATTATATTTTTTTCTTCTTTTTTATTTGTACCTAAATACATAAAATATGCTAGTCCTATCAACAAAATAATTATTACCAATAATATTACTATTTTTATACTTTTTTTCATTTATAAACCTCTTTCATTTTTTAATATTTATTAACACAGTATAAAGAATTATTTCCTTCTAATTTAAATTTAAAAATATCTTCTGATGTTTGTGGATTAAATTCTTTAAACCCATATTCTACATTTCCTAGTCCGTATGCCATCAAATATATACATTTTTCTTCATCAATAGCTTGGACAGATCCCATTCTAGCAACATATAAATCTGAATTATAGCTTTTATAACTTTTTATTTTTTTGTTTTCCTCATCTATCTTTATATTAACTATTCTTGTTTTAGAACTTGCCTTATTATTATCATATAATAGTATGGAATTATCTGATAGAAATGATATGGAATGTTGTTTATAAAATTTTTGTTCTTCTGTTAAGCCAAATTCATCACCTTTTCCTCCCAAAATCCATAAAATCTCACCAGTTTCTCTACTAATTTTCATTATTGCATCTATATTTCTAAAAGAACAAACTAAGTTATTATCTGTTGGGTCTATTTCCATTGAATTGAAATGCATATAATTTATACAAATTCCTCCTGGCTTAATATTCGTATTAGGTTCGTTACAATAAGTATACAAATTTGGATATTTAATAGATTGAAATTCCCACAATATTTCTCCATCCTTTACTTCTTGTATTCTACAATTCCATACATTTATATTTTCTCCCTCATATTCAGGAACATTTTGTACTGTTTCTCTTGTATAAGCACCAACTATATAGTGATTATCATCAAAGAAAACATAATCATGATTTTCAGTTGAAATTTCTTCATTTTCAGTTTTATAATTAATTTGTTCTATTTCATTATAGTTTTCATCTAATACAACTAGTTTAGATGGAACAGAATTGTTTATTCCTCCATATGCATAATTTGTTATTTCCAAATATGTATATCTAACTTTTCCATTACTTTCGTTTTTCTTAAATTGAAATCCTCTTTTATCAATTGCTTTATAAAAAGTAACATCTCCATCTTGATTAATTTTGTATATATAATGTTGTTTATTTCCACTACTTAAAATATATGTAGATAAATAATATTCTCCCTCGTATTCTGATTTTCCTTCTACTGTATACTTTGGAAATTTTGATGGCAAAGTATTAATAAAATATTTTTTATATTTAATATCTCCAACTAATTTAATGCATATTTCTATTTTGTTATTTTGTGATATATTAAGCTTTCCAAGTGATACTTCTTGAGGGTCTTTTATTATTTTTCCATTAATTTTGACATTTGCATTTTTAAAATCTAATTTTAAAATTGTATCATGCTCAGAATTTAATGTTTTTAAATCTAATTCATCACTTATTTCTCCTGTTAATACTATTTCTTGTCCATTTATTTCTAATTTTACATATGCATCTTTTCTTTTTATTCTAATATAGCTATAAATTCCATACATAATAATTAGAATGAATACGACTCCAATTATAAATTTTACATATTTTTTCATATTTATTGTCCTTTGTATTATTAATTTTATAAACTTTTTTGATTATATCAATAAAAAATTCTAAATTCAATATCTTTTTGTATTTGATTATTTTATTATTTTTTTGTATAATAATTTTATGAAAAAAATAATTGTAAATAAAAAATATGATGGAAAAAAATTAAATACATTTTTATTAGATAATTTTAACGGTTTAACTTTAAATACACTTTATAAGGCTCTTAGAAAGAAGAATATTAGAGTTAATAATATAAAAATAACCGAAAATTGTACTATAAAAGAAGGCGACGAAATTACTTTATTTATTAATGATGAATTTTTATACAAAACCTTTAATTTACATATTGTTTATGAAGATTCTAATATTTTGGTTGTTAATAAACCTGTAGGAATTGAAGTTATTTCTAATAATAAAGAGGAAATTACTTTAACTAAACTTGTTTTAGATTATTTTTCTAAAGAAAACTTTCCATATCCATGCCATAGGTTAGATAGAAATACTTATGGTTTAGTTTTATTTGCTAAAAATGAACAGTCTTTAAACATCTTATTAGAGAAGTTTAAAAGTTTTGAAATTGAAAAGCACTATAAATGTATGGTTTACGGTATTCCTAAAATTAAAGAAAATTATTTAACTGCATATCTATTTAAAGATAAGAAAAAATCTTTAGCATATATATCCTCTAGTCCCAAAAAAGGTTATCAAAAAATAATTACCTCATATAAAGTATTATCTGAAAATTATAAAAACAATACTTGTACTTTAGATGTTACTCTTCATACAGGAAAAACTCATCAAATTCGCGCACATTTGGCATATATTGGTTATCCAATAATTGGTGATCGGAAAATATGGCTCGAACGAAATAAACAAAAAATTTAATAAAAAAACTCAAGAATTATGTAGTTATAAAATAAAGTTTAACTTTAAAAAAGATAGTGGTATTTTGCAATATTTAAATGGTAAAGAAATTACTTTAAAATAAAATGTTTTGTCTGTCAATATTTTTTATACTTTTAAAACTAACTCTACTAAATTATTTTTATTCTTGTTTTTTTAATAATATTATTGGTATAATAATATTATTAAATAATAAAGGAGATGTTAATTATGCCAACACCACACAACGAAGCAAACTTAGAGGATATTGCTAAAACTGTTATTATGCCAGGTGACCCTCTTAGAGCAAAATATATTGCTGAAAATTTTTTAGAAAATGCAAAATTAGTAAATAAGGTAAGAGGTATGTATGCCTATACAGGATCCTATAAAGGGAAAAAATTAAGTGTTATGGCATCTGGAATGGGAATGCCTAGTATGGGAATATATTGTTACGAATTATTTAAATTCTACAATGTAGAAAATATTATTAGAATTGGTTCATGTGGTGCATATAAACCAGAACTAAAGTTATTTGATATTATTTTATCTGAATCAGTATATACAGAAGGCAATTTTGCACTTACTTTAAATAATGAAGACTGCCACATTGTAGAATCAAGTAAAAATTTAAACGAAAAAATTATTTATACTGCAAAGGAAAAAAATATTAATCTTACAACTGGAAATACTATATGTACTGACTGTTTTGACCTTTATATGACAGACGTTAATAAATTTTTAAATAGAGTTCCTAAAGGTTTTAATCCCATAAGTGCAGAAATGGAAGCTTTTACCCTATTTTATACAGCTCATATTTTAAATAAAAAAGCGGCATGTTTAATGAGTGTTGTAGATTCTAAATATATAAAAGAGGTCGCAACACCTGAAGAAAGACAAACTGGATTAAATAACATGATAAAATTAGCTTTAGATAGTACTGCACTTATAGATTAATTTATTTTCTGTTTGCGGGTCGTCCAATAGTACGACCTTTACAATGTTTGCATTTGATTTATTGTTGTTTGTTTTTTTCGGGCAGGCACAAGGCCTGCCCCTACAGCATTTGCAATATGTTTGTTGCTGTTTTTTTATTTTAATTTAACTTTATTCAAAAAATGTTTCAAATTCCTCTGCTGATATTATTTCTTTTTCTAATAATCTTTCCGCAATAGCCTGTAATTTATCCATATGTGCAAGTATTATTTCTTGTGCTTTTTTATATGCTATGTCAATCATCCTTTTTACTTCTGCACCTACTGCATCATCAATATTCTCACCAAACACCTGTCTTTCGTATGGATCTTTTTGTTTTAAAAATATTGGGCCAATATTTTCACTCATTCCATATACTGTTACCATATCTCTTGCAATATTTGTTGCGACTTCTATATCATTACTTGCTCCTGTTGATATATCATTTAATGCTATTTTTTCTGCTGCTCTTCCGACCTAGTAATGCAATTAATTTTTCTTCCATCTCTGTTCTAGAGATATAATATTTATCTTCATTTGTTTTATACATAGTATATCCGTCCAGCAAGTCCCCTTGGTATAATTGATACCTCTTTTACATCCATTTGTGTTTCTAAAAATTTACTTACTATTGCATGTCCCGCTTCATGATAAGCTGTTAATCTTTTATCTTTATCTGATATTACTCTACTATGTTTTTCAAGTCCTACTGTTACTTTTTTAACAGCATCGTCTAAATCTTCCATTTGTATTTTTTTATGTTTTTTTATTGTAGCTATTATTGCTGCTTCGTTTAATACATTTGCAAGTTCTGCACCTGTAAATCCAGCAGTATCATTTGCTATATCTTTTAAATTTATATCACTTTCAAATTTTTTGTCTTTTGCATGAATTTTTAATATTTCTTCTCTTCCCTTTGCATCTGGTGCAGCCACTGTTATTTGTCTATCAAATCTACCTGGTCTTAAAAGTGCTTTATCAAGCATTTCTGGTCTATTTGTTGCTGCAAGCACTATTACCGTTTGCGTTGTGTCAAATCCATCCATTTCTACTAATAATTGATTTAATGTTTGATTATTTTCGCTTTCTGCCCCTGATGCACTTGTTCTTCTTGCTCCTATTGCATCTATTTCATCTATAAAAACTATACATGGGGCAATTTTTTTTGCTCTTTCAAATAATTTTCTAACTCTTGATGCACCAAGTCCTGCAAACATTTCTATAAATTCTGAACCACTCATTGATATAAAAGGAACTCCAGCTTCCCCTGCTATTGCTTTAGCAATTAATGTTTTTCCTGTACCAGGTTTACCACAAAGTAGTATTCCTTTTGGTATTTTTGCTCCCATATCTTGAAATTTTTTTGGTTCTTTTAGAAAATTTACAATTTCTATTAATTCATTTTTTTCTTCATCAAGTCCAGCTACATCCGCAAATGTTGTATGCGTATTTTCACTGCTTGTAGCATCATATACTTTTCCCTTATCTCCTAATCCTTGCATTTTAAAAATTAAAGCAAATAATATTACAATCATTATAGTTGGCAATAGTGATAATAAAGTTTCCGAAATCCTTAATAATATACTAGTTTGTTTTTGTTTTAAATTTATTTCGTTTCCATTTTTTACTTGTTCTTGTACAAGTTCTATAAATGCTTGTGTACTTGGGACTATAACTTGCTTCTCTTCTTCCTCGTTTTTTAATTTTACCTTTATAGTAGTACTTCCAACTGTCATTTCTATTTTTTCTACTTCTTTGTTATCTATTTTTTTTATTAAATCCGTATACGATAATTCTTTTTCTTCTTGCTCACCATTTGATGTTTGGTTGTTAAAAATTAATACTCCTATAATTATTAAAATTATTGATACTATAGCAATTATGGAATAGTACATTTTGTTTTTATCCTTTGGCTTGTCTTTCATTACTATCTCTCCTTCTATTTAATTATTTCGGCAAATGTAACTTTTCTCTACAGTGTTTGCATTTAATGTGTTGCTATTTTTATGCATTACTACTCTCTGGAGTCCCTCCATCTTCATTTTTACTTTTTTTCTTTTTTTCTTTTTGTTCCTCTTCATCTTTTTTTTGTTCTTTTTTATCTTTGTCTTGATTATTTTCTTCTTGTGTTTCTTCTTGTACTTTTCTTTGTTCTTTAATTATATTTGTTAATTGCATTTGTTGTTTCATCATATCTGATTGTATCATTAATAATGCAGTAAAAATATAAATATATGAAATTGCATTATAAGCTAGTTCAAAATACTGTATTATAAAACCTGTAAATAAGTTTATAACACTATATATCAAATATAGCACAACTGAAAGTGTTAATGCATATACACTCATATTAAATATTGATTTGTATTTAAAGTTTATTCCCATTATTTTATTTAATAAAAATCCAATTATCGATAATAGTAATATATCAAGCAATACTTTTATTAAATAAAAAATAAATAACATTACTATTGAAACTAAAACAAACGTTGCAAAAATTTTTGATAAATTACTATTAGATAAAATATTTGTTATGTTCTGCTTATTTATACTACTTAAATCATAATTCTGATTTAAATTTTCATATGTTATACTTTCTTCAATATTATCAGAATTTCTTAATATTATTTTATCTTTTAAAATTGCAATTATTCTTTGATATGGAATCGAAATTTCTATATCATTTAAATTATCTTTTTCGCTATCTACTATTAGTGCTATAATCCCATCTGTATCCCCTTTAATAAATTGTTTATTATCTCCCTCTATAATTAAAACATTGTTTTCTATTTTAAATTCTGGGAAATTTTCTTTAAAATTTTGTATTTCCCTATTAACTACATCTATAACTCTAGTTGTTAATGCTATTGTTATAACAATTGAAAATATAATAATTATTTTTAGTATATATTTTACTGAAGTTAATAGTTTTTCATCTGCAAAAATTATATATTTATCAAAATCAATAATTGCACATTTTATTCTTTTGAAGAAATCAAGTTTATTTTGTTTCATTTTATATATACTCCCTTCTAATTTTACCATCAACATGAAGTGGATTAACATCTAAATAAACTTTATCATTTATTTTTATATTACTATTAGTTATATCTATTGCCATATGATACATTCCAACTTTTCCTATAACATTGTATTTTTTATCATTTATCATAACTTTTAAATTATCTTTACGTAATAAATTTTTTATACTATGTGACAGTCCTCTTAATTTATCTACAAATCTAAACATATCTGTTTTTAAAGTAATGTTATACCCGTCCATATATCCTACTTGAATAATTGCAATTTTGGTTTCTTTTTTTGTTTTGTAACTATTTAAATATCCTATATTATAACCTTTGGGAACTGTTTTTATTTCTGTTATACTAGTTTTTAATTGACCAATTTTTTTAAGTCCTACACTATTTTCACAATCCACCCTTCCTAAAAACGCTGATCCAATTCTTGCCCCATTTAAATGCATTTCTGGGTAATTTAAAAAAGCCGGAGAATTACATATATGATAAGTATCTATATTTATATCATTCAGTTTTAAAGCCTCTATTACATTTAAAAATCTATTAAATTGTTTTATTGTCCATTTATCCCTTTTATAATATGCAAGTGAAAAATGGGAATAAATGCCTTCGATATTTACATTAGAAAGTTCTTTTATTGTATCTACTATACTTTTTATATTATTATATAAAAAACCATACCTTCCAAATCCTGTATCTATTTTTATATGTGCCCTTATTTTTTTATCTGTTTTATTATTTAATTTTTTTACAATTTTTGCACATTCTTCTGATCCTATTGTTAAAATTATATTATTATCTATAAGTAATCTTAGGTCTTCTTCCAAACTAGTAGAAGACAGCATAAGTATATCTTCTTTTATACCTGCTTTTCTTAAATCTACAGCTTCTTCTGTTGTTGCTACTGCAAGCGTAAGTATTCCATTGTCTATTAGTAACTTAGAATATTCTATCAATCCTAATCCATAACCATTTCCTTTAACTACACCTATTAATTTGTATTTTTTTCCATTGTCATCTGGAATATCTAATTTTGCTAATTCTTTTATTATATTTATATTATGCCTTAAATCATCTTTATTAATAATCAATGATTTCATTTATTTAACTTCTCCTTTTAGTTTTCTTATTATTCCTCTAGCTTTCTTAAATATTTTTTCTGATATTTTATACATTTTATATACAATTGGTTTAAAATTTAAATATATTTCTCCAATAAATTCTGTAAATTCTGCATTAAATCCTTTTTTAAATCTATATAAACCATACTGTGGATGCGTTTCATCTATAACACCAGATACACCTCTAAAATCATAAATATCCTTATGCTCTTTAATTGCATATTTAATACCTTCCCATTGTAAAAGGTAATTTGGCATTAAATTTCTATGTTCATTACTACTTGCACCATATAAATACCATACTTTGTTTCCATAATCAATATTGAATATACCACTAATTGGTTTATCTTCATAATATGCCATTAAAAGTTTTGCATGTTCACCTAGTTCATCATACATTTTTTGAAAATATTCTAAAGGTCTTATTATAAAATTGTCTCTTTTCCCTGTTATTTTCATTATTTCGTGAAAATCTTTTAGATCTTCTCTTTTTCCTTCTTTTACAATAACACCTTTTTTAGTTGCAAGTCTTATATTATACCTAGTTTTTTGTTGAAATGCCTCAAATATTTCGTTCTCTGTTTTATCTTTTATATCTAATCTAAATACATATCTTGGTTGTATTTCCTCACTAAAATTCTTAGCATTATCCTTTATACCATAACCTAATTCTGTAACAATTTCTCTAAATTCTTTATCTTCACTTTTTATATCTGGTTCAATTTTTAATACAAATGCATTATATTTTTTCGCAAGTTCTTTTAATCCTTCTGTTAGCTGTTTTAAAACTTTTTCATCATGAATATTGCAAACAGGTCCTCTAGAGGAATACATTAGATATCCAAATATAGGTATTTTTCTAATTAGTACGCTAATTGACCCAATTATATTTTCATTTTTATCTTCTGCTAATACTATTTCATTTTTCCAACTTTGTGCTTTTACTTTTCCCCATTCTATTGACTGTTGAAAATTACATCTATTATGTTTTTTTAAAAATTCATTATATTTTTCTATATTATTTTCGTCAACTAATTTCATTTTATTCCTCCAATATAACTATTATATTTTATACTAGTTTGTCCATTTTTACAATAGATATATAAAAATTGATTAATAAATAAAACTTTGCTATGTCCATCAGGTCTACCTGTATCATTTAAACCTTCCAAATGCAATTAAAGGTTTTTTTTCTCTAAATTTATATTCAAAATATTAAAAGCAAAAGGGTAGATTGTAACCTACCCTTTTTAACATATGAATTCATACTTTATATTTTTGTATTAAATTCTTATTTTTTATTTACTAAATCTTTTAATGCTTTACCAGCTTTGAATACTGGAGCTTTTGATGCAGGTATTTTGATTTCTTCTTTAGTTTGAGGGTTTCTTCCTTTTCTAGCTGCTCTTTTTCTTACTTCAAAAGATCCAAATCCAACTAATTGAACTTTATCTCCTTTTACTAAAGCATCTGTTACAACATCTACAAATGCATTAACTGCTTCTTCAGCACCTTTTTTTGTTTCTCCTGTTTTTGCAGCTATTGCTGCGATTAATTCAGCTTTGTTCATTAAAATTACCTCCTATAAGATTTGTTTTCTTTCAGTAGTATTACTTCTACTATTTAAGATTATTCGCCAATTTTAGCTAAAATCCTTCTTTTTTTATTTTTAATTTTTCATATACTCTTTTATTTTCATACCTTTTATCTTTTATATTATATATTTACTTATAATTATTTTATTTTTTAATCTTTTGAATCCTCTTATATGTTTTTTGTCCGTAAGGAATCATATATATCTCTTCCTGTGATAATATTTTTAAAAGTAATACTGTTATTATATATACAATTCCTCCAAATATTAACGATATAACTAGTAATAAATTTGGTGAGGTTGTTCCATATAGGCTATTATAACAAACATATGAACTAATAAACATTATAATTGATGCAATTATAGGTTTCACTATAAATTTTTTTATTTCAAATTTGATATTTATATTTTTCTTTAATGAAATGAAGCATATAATCAATGATATAATATGACATAATACAGATGAAATGATAGCCCCTTTAACTCCTATATTCTCTATCGGAATTAATATTATATTAAAAATTAATTTTATAATTGACCCAATTGCAAATGCTATTACAGGAGTATTAACTTTTCCTAATCCCTGTAAAGCACCATTTATTGTTTGAATTAATACAACAAAAATAATCGTCCATGCAGAATATTTTAACATTTCTCCTCCATTAGTAGCATTAGGAAATAATAAATTTAATATTGGATTTGAAAATGCAGACATTAAAACACTACAAGGAAGTCCTATTAATATACTAATTAATATAGAAAATTTTATTCTTTTCTCAGCAATATAAATTTCATGTTTTGCTATTGCACTAGAAATAGTTGGAACTAAAGCAGTTGCAAACGCTATATTAAATGAAAACGGTAAAGTTATTAATGTATCAACTTTTCCATTTAATATTCCATATTGTAGCGTTGCCTCTTCTTCCCCAACAACTTTTTTTAAAATTCTTATTACCGTTAATGCATCTATAGTTTTTGTTATAACTGAAAAAAGTGCTGACAAAGCTATAGGAACTGATACTACTAATATACTTTTGATAATTTTTGAAATACTATCCTTTTTGTGTATTTTTGATGATATAACTTCTTGCCATGTTTCTTTTTTTCTTTTTATAAAATATCTATATAAATATATTACGCTAAATAAAGTTGCAAGCGTAGTTGCAATTGTTGCACTTGCAGCCATTAAAACAGTATTATAGCTAGATATATTGGCTACTTGTTCTACAATTAATATTGTAAACAAAGTTTTAAAAATTTGTTCTAGACTTTGAGAATTTGCAGTTACAGATATATTTTCTCTTCCATTAAAGTATCCTCTTAAAACAGATGCAATAGATACAAGAAAAACAGAAGGAGCAAGTGCTATAATTGCCATTTCAGCTTCAGGTATTTGCAAATATACATTTGATATATATTTTGCTCCAAAAAATAAAATGGTACTACAAATAAATCCTAAAATTCCAAATAATGCAAATGCTATTTTAAAAATTCTATAAGCTCCTTTGTTATCTCCTATTGCTACTTTACTTGCTACTAACTTAGAAATTGCATTTGGAACACCAATAGAACAAATTGTTAGAAAAAGAGCATATATTTGAAATGCACTACCATATATAGCATTTCCTCTATCTCCAAATCCTTTTTTATTTGTAAGATATAGCTTATAAATTAGTCCAACTATTTTTATGATAACCTGGGAGAACATAAGTACAATTATACCTTCCATAAAACTGTTCTTTTTTTTATTAATTGTTATCTTCCTCCTTTAATTTTATTTAATAAATTGTAGTTTGTGGATAATTAATTCTTCATTGTTTGAAGGTGAATTCAGGACAGTCCCAAAAATCCCCAAAATTGATGATTTTTAAGGACAGTCCCTAGAATTCCCCTCACACAAACTACAATTCATCTTTTACTTCTACTTTTAATATATATGAACTTTTTACGCAAAAAGACTTGTTTTTTTCAATTTTTTATAGGATAATATATATGTATAAATATGTATTAATTGGGGGATTAAAAGTGAAATATATAGATAAATTTTTAAAACTACTTAAAACTGATAGAAATACATTTTTTACCTTTGTTTTAACTTTGATAACAACATATATAATAGTAGACAGAGTCGTCGAATTACTAATTTTAGTTTTTACAGGTATGTCAGTATCTTATTGGGGTCCTATAAAATATACCTTTGCAATGGCATGTCCAGTATTTGCTTTTTTATTTTCATATCCATCAAAATTTTGTAAATCAAATGAAAATAAAAAATCATTTTTCTGTACTTATTGTATATGTTTATATGTAATAGCAATATCAGCCTTAGTACAATGGCTTAATTATTATTCATGGATTTTATTGCTATCTCTTCCAAATTACGAAATAATGATTACAGAATTTTCTGACTTAATTATTCGTGCTTTTACTGCTGTTTCAATATATATACCGCTTGTAACATTTTATAAAGTAATACTTTGGCTTAATAGAACTGTTAATGACCCAATATTCCCAAATAATTTTATTGAATCTATTGAAGATTTTCAAGGAATAAATATAGCAGCTCCTGATGGAACAACAGGACCATATAGTTTAGAGATAGAAATTTGCAAAGATAGAACAACAGGAAAACCTGTTAAAATATTAGAAGAAAGAAGATTTCAGCCAACACTTGTAATAGGTCCTTCTGGAACTGGTAAAACTTCAATGGTTATGGAACCTATGATTGCAAGGGATATAGAAAAAAAATATTTCTTTAGAGAAGTTTCTAAAGAAATGGGATATACTGCACTTAAAACAAATATTGCTTACTTAAATAAACCTTATGATAATGATTATTTAAATAAAAATTTTAAATTAAATATGCTTACACCTGTAGAAGGAAAAGAAAGAGTATATAAGGCCTATATGAATAAAATGATTTCTAAAATAGATTCAAATGGAGAAATATTTTATAAAGACTTAGGTATTACTGTAGTTACACCAGATGCTGACCATACGGATAGGGTCAGAGAAATAGTAGAAGCATTTAATATACCATTTACTGAAATTGATCCTACTAATCCAAATTCAATAGGACTAAATCCTTTTATAATAAAAGATCCTCAATTATGTGGTTTAATTATTTCTACCGTAATAAGAGGGCTTTATACTAATCCTGGAGACTATACTTTTGACATGGCGTATGCAGAAGATATTGCTACACAAGCTATACAAAATTTAGTAATTTTACTTAAAGTAATGTATCCTAAACTTCATGATGGTTTAATGCCAAATTTAGAAGACCTATCAAAATGTTTTACAAACTTTAAATTAGTGGAGGAAATGTGTGAAGAACTAAAGAAAGATGAGGAATTATCAAAAACTTATGATCTTCAATTAGGATATTTTAGAGAAAACTTTTATAGCGATGGTGCAGGGGTTCAAGATATGAAAAGATATATCCATTTTGCTTCTTCTACATTAGATGTTGTATTAAGGGCTAGCCAGGTTAGATCTATTATATGTAATAGATTTAATAATATTAACTTTACTGATGTAATTAATAATGGAGAAGTATTGTTAATTTCTACAAGACCATACGAAATTAGTGGTACACCTCATAAAGGTTTTGGTAAATTCTTCTTAATGCTTATGATGGTTGCAGTAGAAATTAATCGTGAAGCTGCCAGAAACAGATTACCTCATTTTCTATATGTTGATGAATTTGATCAATATTCACCAAAAGATTTTGGAGATATGTATACTATCTATAGAAAATTTAAAATAGGAACTATTTTTTCAGCACAAAATCTATCTAGTTTAGGTGGAGCATCAAATTCAGCTATTCAAACATTGCTTTCTAATGCCTCTACTAAAATAACTTTTGGAAACAGCACGCCTGAAGATATGAATTGGTGGATGAATGAATTTGGAAAAAGGAAAGAATGGAAAGTTGGTTATAGCTACGATAAAAAGGATGAAGAATATTCTGATAAACTAGGTGGACCATCATGGGATTGGGTAGACCATATGAAACTTGGTAAAATTCAAGGACTTAAATTTAAAAATGTTATTTATAAAGTAAAGGCTAAAAATGGTAAAAATATTGTAAATTTCGGTTATGTAGATTTTGTAGAAAGTAAATATAAAACTCCTCATAAATCAAAAAATTATAATTTTAGTAAATATATAAATGCAGTAAAAGATACATCAGAAGAAGATGAGAAACCAAAATGGAAACCTAATAAAGTAAAATTTGCAGATGATAATGGAGAAGTTGACCCTGTACAAACAGATACAACAGATAGTTCATATTTCTTTGATAACGAAGATGCAATTAGTTTTAATTTAGGAAATAATGATAAAAAATAAAATGGAAGATTAATTCTTCCATTTTATTTTTTATAGAATTCTCATTCATTAATTATTCCAATATTTTTAATACTACTTCTGCCATTTTATACTTTCCAGTTACTTCATCAATTTTGAATTCTACTAACGATTTATCTAATGAATCACTATTTTGTCTTAAGTCTGTTGTAAATAATAGTTTTATATTTGGTATTTCTAACTTATTTGTTACCATTATTTTTAATACTTCTGCCATGTGTCTATTGTCTTCGCATAATAATACTAATTGCGGTTTTGTTTCAAAACCTGAATCGAACTGTACAAAATTTTCATAAAAATCTATATAGTATTTTATTCTATCAATAAGCTTATTTTCCCAATCTTCTTCTCTTCTAACTGCCTCAAATAATAAATCTATAGATTTATTATTTTTTGTTATTTTAATATCTGCATGGCATTTAAATACTTTCCCTAATTTTTTAGCAGTAAGTTGAGGTTTTACAGTAAATTTATCAAATGCTTTTACTTTTCTTAAGTAAGCTACAATTACTTGATTACCTGCTAAACGTTTTTTTATCATTCCTACAGTTTTAGTATTGTCTGTAGGTTGCCACTTGCATTCAATATTTCTAGAATTCAACAAATATTTACCCATTTTTTCTAAACAATAAACTCTATAAATGCATTTTCCTTCTTCACTTGTAAAATAATATCTTGTTAATATTTTAGACTTTACTAATTGTTCTAACTTATTATTTAATTTATCCTGTGATTTAATATCTTCTCCATTATGTACTAATATTTGATAGATTTGTCTTGATGTTATAAATTCAAATTGATTTACTAATTCCATTATTTTAAAATGAATTTCTGTAATATGTCCTATATTTATTTTATGTATTATTTGATTCATAGAAACATATCCATCTTTTCCATCAAAAACTTTTATTTCTCCTTCTCTTACTGCAAATGGTGATATTTCTGTTTTTATTTCATTATCTTCTACCATAATTATGGTACCCCTCCTTTAATTAAACAATTATTAGTTTAATCTTCCTTTTTTCTGGAATAATTCTTTTTATATATACATTTACATTATTCCCATATTCAATATTTTCTTTATAGTCAGCAAGTCCTATTAAGTTAGGCTTTAATTCAATAAATATCCCGTTTTTTCTTTTTTCGGTTTCTCTTGCTATTCCTGTAACTGTCATTCCTTCTTTAAAGTCTCTAATATTGTCTTCCCATGTTCCATACATTTCTTTGTAACTTAATATTACTCTATTTGTTTTTCTATCTATAGATTTTACCACAATTTTTATTTTTTGTCCAATTTTAAATCTTTCATGTGGTGATTTTATCCTTGCAACAGATATATCTTCTATATGAACTAGTCCAACAATACCTCCTCCAATTTCAACAAATGCACCATAAGGTCTAATGTTTTTTACAATGCCATATACTATCATTCCCTCTGTTAGGTCATTTTTCATCCACTTAATAGCTTCATATCCTACTGCTTTTCTAGATAGGATTATTATATCTTTTTTTGTAGTATCTTTTACCTTAAATTGAACAAATTTATCTATTTTACTTGTACATATGTTGGGCTTTGGAAAACCTGTTTCATCTACATTTATAGCCTCTACTTCTTCTCTTGGTATAATTCCTGTTATATTATTTCCTAAATTTAAATAAAGATTATAGTTGCTATCACATTTAGTAACCTTTGCTTGCATAATATTTCCATTAATAGATGCAATATTTAGTTCCTCTAATGAAAATACATGTGGCTTATCTACCCAACCCTCTGGAATAAATTTTTGTTTATATTCCATACATTGTCTTCTCCTTTTCTTTTGTAAATCCTGTAAATTATTATATATTGTATTAATTTATTTTTCAATACTACTTTTTAATAATTTTTTTATTTCTTCTTTTTTAAGATATCTCCAATTTCCTAATTTTAAATCTTTTACTGTTATATCTCCAATTGCTGTTCTATGCAAACTTACTACTTTTCTATCAATAGATTTGCACATTCTTCTTATTTGTCTATTTTTTCCCTCATGAATTGTAATTTGCAATCTACTTACATTCTTCTCTTCATCTATTTTTAAAATTTTAACTTTAGCCTTGCTTGTTTTAAATTCTCCTATATCTATACCATTTTTCAATTTTTCTATTTCTTCATTTGTTATTTTTCCTATTACAGTTACATTGTATGTTTTACTAATTTCATGTTTTGGGTGTGTTACTTTATATATAAAATCTCCATCATCTGTAAGAATAATTGCACCGGATGTATACATATCTAATCTTCCTACAGGAACTAATCTTTTATTTGTTTTTACTAAATCGAGCACTGTTTTTCTATTAAATTGATCCTTTACAGTTGTTACATAATCGATTGGTTTGTTTAAGAGAATATATGTGTATTCTTTTCTTTCATTTATAATTTCTTTTCCATTATATTCTACTTTATCAATATTTGGTTTTATTTTCGTTCCTAATTTAGCAATTGCTCCGGTTTACTTTAATTTTTCCATCTTCTATTAAATTTTCGCATTTTCTTCGTGATGCAATACCGCTGTCTGCTAAATATTTTTGTAATCTAATTTCTTCCATATTATTTTCCTCTTTATTTATAATTCAATTGACTATTATAAACTTCATTTAATCTTTTTTTTATTTTGCCTTTCAATGAAAAAAGCTATCCCTCTAGATATAATATAATAAATTCCAATTAAAATTATATGATATCTAAACTGGATTATTAAATGTAATATTGTTATATATTTTTCTTCTGTAATACCAGCTATTCCACCGCTCCTATAAAAATATATAACAGGTATAAACATAGATAATAGTATTGTACTAAATAATAATATTTTTCTATATTTCATTTTTTTATTTTTTAGTGTAATAAATATTGTTATTATATTTATAATTAAAATACTTAGTAAATTATAAAGTAAAATATCTAATCTTTTATAGGAACCATCACCCTCAATTATCATGTCATCACTATCATTATTCTCATAAATTTTATATATAAAAACACTATTAAATCCTTTAGTTAATGTAAGTATTAATAATATTGCTAATACTATTGAGTATAGAATATAATATTTTATATATTTTTTTTCTTTCATGTATTTTTCCTCCATTTTTTTATTTTTTATTCGATACAATTGTAGTTTATATTATTGTTAGTTTTTCGGGCGGACACTAGGCCCGCCCCTACAACGTTTGCAATTAATTTATTGTTCTTTTTACGGGCGGATATGGAATCCGCCCCTACGGCGTTTGCAATTAAGTTGGAAAGATAGTTACGTTGTTTTCGCACCAAACCAATAGAGAAGCACGAAATGGTTCATTTCTAATCTCTAACCTCTAATTTCTAACTTCTAAACTCTAATTTTTCCAATACTTCTTTAAAATATTTTGGTAATGGTGCCTCAAATTTTACTATTTTTTTAGTTGTTGGATGTACAAATTCTAATTTTGCTGCATGTAGCATCTGTCCGTTTTACATTAAACGGATTTTTTCCATTTGAATAAACTTCATCTCCTACTATTGGGAATCCAATTTCTGACATATGTACTCTTATTTGATGTGTTCTTCCTGTTTTTATTCTAACTTCTATTAATGTATAACCATTATATCTTTTAATAACCTTAAAGTCCGTTATTGCTTCTTTGCCTTTTTTATCTACAGCCATTTTTTTTCTGTCTTTGTTACTTCTACCAATAGGCATATTAATAGTTGCCTCATTTTCTTTTATAACACCTCTTACTAATGCAATATATACTTTTACTACTTCCCTGTTTTTTATTTGATTGCTTATATCTATATGTGCTTTATCATTTTTGGCAACTATTATAAGTCCGAGATGTATCCTTGTCAATCCTGTGCACTATCCCTGGTCTTATTTTACCACCAATTCCAGATAAACTGTCTTTACATTTTGCCATAATAGCATTTACTAAAGTTCCATCCGGATTTCCATTACCTGGGTGAACAACAATCCCCTTTTCTTTATTTATTATTAATATATCATCATCTTCATAAATAATATCTATAGGCATTTCTTGTGGAATAATATCAATATTCTTTGGCTCTTCTTTATTTATTGTTATTTTATCTCCTTCATTTACTTTATATGATGTTCGCACATTTTTTTTATTTACTAGAATATTACCTTCATCTATCATTCTTTGAATATATGTTCTTGATATATTTTCTATTTTTCCTATTAACTTGTCTATTCTTATATTTTCTTCTTCCTTTTTTACTTTGTATTCTTTCATTAACATCTCCTATGTTTTGTTTTTTATATTAATAATCAAATTTATTACAACTGCTACACAGCCTATAACAATACATATATCAGCTAAATTAAATACCGGATATTTTATTAATTGGCCTATATCTATATAGTCTATAACATATCCTCTAAAAATTCTATCTATTAAATTTCCTATTCCTCCGGATATAACTAATGCTATAGCAATAGATGTTTTTATATTTTTTTCATATTTTTTTGATAATATAAAACTAATTAACAAACCAATTATAATAATATTGGCTATAATCAACATAATTGTATTATTGCTTCCTATGCCATATGCTCCCCCAGTATTTTCTACATAAGTAAGATTTAAAACTCCTTTAAATATTACTATGCTAGAATTATACATTTTGTTTAGTATAACTAATTTTATAATTTGATCTATAAATATGATTATAAAAATAATAAATAATATAATTAATAATTTTTTATTTTTTATTTTTCTATACCTGCTTTCTTTCATAAATACAGAAATAATCATCTTCATATAACTGTTTATATTTATTTTCATCTTGTTTTATAAATGTTCTTAGTTTAGCATTTTTGTACATTATTAAATGAGTAATGTCATATTTGTCTAGCGTTTCTTCTATTTTGTCATTATTTACACCTGACAAATCTAAAAAATCATTAAATATCTGTACTCCTTCATTAAACTCTGGAGAATACAAGTCTGCCCTTGAATCTATAAATACTGGTATTCCCCTAAATAGCAAGTAACTGCCGTAATTATATTCATTGTATAATCTTATATTATTAATATCTAAATTTTGTAGTATATAATCTGCTGCCTTAACTGGATAACTTTTTTCATCTATAAAGTGATCATCCATTTTTGGTTTATAGTTATTTATACTAATTGTTAGTACTAAGCTAATAGTTGTTATCATTCCAAGTACCCCTGTCATTTTTTTCTCGAGCTTGTTGCAATCACTACTACCATATTTAGCAAGGAAAGCACATATTAATCTGTTTAATATAAATGAACACATTAATATAAACATTGATTCCTGTCTTCTAGAATAAAATGTAAGTAATATCAATCCGCCTAGCATAAACAAATCGCTTAATCTTATCTTTGTATCAGTAAATGTTAATATTGCTATAAAAAGCATTAATATACAAGTAAATTTTAAATTATTTATAAGCACTAATGGTAAATGTTCTGAAATATTTTGTGTAGTATTTCCTTGCATTGTTTTTATTAAATACGTATATGGAGTTGTACCAAGTGGTGTTAAAAGTCCTGTAAAAATACATATTATCATAACTATTATTAATGGTTTTACAATATCATTTCCTATTATTTTTATTTTATATGGATTTTGGTTTGCCTTTATATGCCTATTTTGTAATCGTTCATTTTTGCTTTCTAATTCTATTATTTTATTTTTAATTTTATCTATTTCTTTTTGATCTTCAGTATGTTTTAATTTTTTATGCATATTTTTTATTAAGCTTGTATTAACTATTATTTTAGTATTTGATAATATATATATCATATACTCTCCTATATAAGGTAAATATAATATAAAATAAAATGGGAATACAGCTACATGTACATTAGCTATAATTATTGGTATTATAATTAATCCAATAGCATATCTCTTTTTTTTTGTTGATAAAAATTGTTCTATAAAATAAATTGTAAGTACAAATAATATAAATGTAACTAATTGTGCTCTTGCAGCTATATAGTCTTTTAGTAAATATATTGCCCCTATTGTTATTACAAATGATGTTAATTTATATTTATTTAACTTTACATTTGTTATATAAATTAAAATCCCTAATATTATGCATAAAACTACAGTGGATACATAAATTCCAGTTTGTCCACCAATATTATATATTAAATAAATACCTACATCATATAACCAATGAGGATACGTGTATTCTAAATTATGATATGAAAATGGATCATGCATATCTATTCCATTTTGGACAATGTGTTCTCCTATTTTTATTGTATAAAATGTATCGTTTTGGAGTGTAACTGGTGACATTGCAAAACAAAATATTGTAATTAAAGTAATTGCTAATACATTAAACTTTATATCTTTGATGTCTACATCTTTACTTTTTTTCATTATTTAACTCCTAATTATAATTTATTGTGTTTTGTTTTTAGCATTAACCAAATATTAAATTCCAAACACTAAATATGTTATCATATTTTAAAAAATCTTACAACAATTTTATTTATTATTGTTTTTTTATATTGTTCTGATATAATTATTTTAAAATAAAATATATTCTCAAATGGAGGTTTATATGATTTTAAAATGTTTTACTCTAAATATGTGTCATGGTCAAGGATTAGATCGGAAAAATAGATGTTAGAAGACAAGCGATTTTTCTTAGAAAGTATAACCCTGATATAATTTTTTTACAAGAAATTGATATGTATACAAAACGTGCTTATTATAGAAACCAATTATACACATTTAGCAAATATACTGGACTTAATTTTAGAGCAATGGGTACTAATATAAAGTATAAAAACGGATTTTATGGTGATGGAATTGTTTCTAAATTTCCTATTGAATATTCTGCAAATTACCTTTCTCCACTTTCCAATATTTTGCATGAACAAAGAGGTATTTTATGTAATAAGATATCATTTGGTAATACAAAAATAAATGTATTTTCTCTTCACATGTCTACATTCGAAGATGAAAGAATTTTAACATCAAAAGAATTACTTAAAATTACTTCTAAAATAAATAAAAATGAAGCAGTAATAATTGGTGGTGATTTTAATGTTGGTATTAAAAATATAGGAAATCATAAATACTTATTTGAACCTAAAGATACATATGAAGAATATGAAATTTTAAAAGGAAAATTTAAATCTATTGATAATACTAAAGATACTTGGCTTTCAAAAGAATCTAGTGGGTGTATAGACTCATTCTTTTATTCTAAACATTTGCAACTATTAAGACAAGAAACTATAAAAGCAGATATTTCTGATCATTATCCTGTTTATGCAGAATTTTTAATTTAAAGTTTTATTATTATTACTTAATGAAATGAAGTAGGAGAAATATCCTTAATTGATATTTCTCCTACTTGATTATTGTTTAAATTGCTTCTGCCTGATTATTTTCTTCTTCATTTTCTTTTTTATCTATTACTTCTAAACTTCCAATAGATACTTCATATGCAACTCTTTGTTCTACTCTACCATCTTCAAATTTCTTTTCATAAGTTCTACTTTGAACTCTACCTATTATTTTTACTTCTGTTCCAATTTCCATATTTTCGCAAAATCTTGCATTTCTTCCCCATGCAATACAAGGTATATAATCAGATTTATTATATGCTCTATTAACCGCTAACAACAAATCTGCAATTTCTCTTCCAAATGGAGTTTTTCTATATATAGGTCTTTTGCATATGTATCCATTTAAAGTTACTTCGTTTGATACATTTTCTTTTAATTCTTCTGATTTTTCTTCATCATATTCCATTATGTCTTTTGCAAAAACTGTAAGAACTAATCTGTTTCTTTCGTTTTCATAACTATTATATGATCTAAATTGTCCTTCTACAACAACTTTCTTTCCAATTTCTAAATTAAAATTTGCAATTAATCTTTCAGATATAGTTATTGGAATAATATCCTCATTTCCACTTAAACGTGGTACTTCTAAGTTAAATAAATAAAAACTTTCTCCATAAATTTCGTGACTAAATGTTTTATCACTAATAATTTTACCTATTAATACTAGGTAATTATTTTCTGTGTAATTTGTAATCAATTTTATTTCCTCCCTTTTGCTTTTCTATAGTATTTTATTCGCTACATTCGTATTTTAGAATACTAATTTTCAATTTAACAATACTATTATACCACTTTCTGGAAGGATTGTCTACATAAAATTGCAAATTTATCTATTTTTTTATCTCTAAAACCTTATATTTTACTATTCCACCTGGTGTATGTGCTTCTACAATTTGATTCTTTTTAGCTCCAAGCAATGCAGAACCTATTGGAGACTCATTAGATATTTTGTTTTGAGATAAGTCTACCTCAGTAGATCCAACTATTGTATATTCTAATTCTTCATTATATTCCATATCTAAAATTTTAACTTTATTTCCAACTTGAACAGTCTTTGTATCTATTTCGGATTCATCTATAATTCTGGCATATCTTAATTTATTTTCTAATTCTGCTATTTTTATTTCATTCGATGCTTGTGCATTTTTTGCTTCATCATATTCTGAATTTTCTGATAAATCCCCAAATCCTAATGCAACTTTTATACGTTCTGAAATTTCTGTCCTTTTTTCTGTTTTTAAATATTCTAATTCTTTCTCTAAGTTGTCATATCCTTCTTGTGTTAATAATACTTCTTTTTCTTCCATTTGGCATTTCTCCTTTTAAATATTATTAATTATATTACTTTACTATTATATTTTTGTCAAGTATAATTTATTAATTTATTCTATGCTTAAACATTAGAAAATTCTCTATTGCTTATAGCACCACTATTACCTATTAATTTTTTTATTTTAATTTTATCACTAGATATTTTTTGCATAACATTGTATAAATTATTTTTATATATTAATTGTTCGTATATTATTTCATTATCAAAACAATCTATTTTATATTCTTCAGGTATATCTATTTTAAAATAATTTATATTTAAACCGCTAAATTTTTTACTTTGTATAGGTACTTTGCCCAATATATTTATTATAATAGCTTTATTATATATTTTATACTGATTCAAAACCTCTTCTGGAAAATCAAAATTTAAAATAACTTTTGAATTTGAAAGGCATATTTTTTTATTATTTGAAATATTAAGCAGTATTCCAAATTCATTATAAAGATAGTTTTCTATATTTTTGCATTTGCTAAAATAATTAGTTACAATATTTACTGTTTTAACATTTTGTGCAATATATATAATTAACTCTTTATTTATATCACTAAAATCATTTACCAAAATAGTTATTTCACTTGTTTTTATATCTTCATTTTTTCTTTTAGATATATAATTTATAATATCATATGATAAACATTTAAATAAATATCTTCCGTCTAGTATATTTACATTTGCGCTATATAAATTATTTTTTAATTGTTTTATTGTCCCTATATATTTTGATAAGATTATATTTCTTACTCCATCTTTCTCTAATTTACTTATAATTTTTTTTGATATTTTATTTATTCTATGTTCATTTATATTTTTATTAAAATAGATTGGTAATAAATATATTATTTTATTTTGCACGGTTTTTATATCTATAATATTAAAAAAATATTTTATCTTTAATATTATTCTTTTTATAATATCACATGTTTGGTTTGTTTCTTTTATATACACAAATTTCAATTTAATCACCTAAATATAATTTTTTTATATTGTATTTAAGTAATTATAATAATATAACTGTTTAGCTATTATTTTCTGTTTGACTAGTTATAACACTATTATGTACATATTCTTTTTCGTCTTCATAAGTAGAAGTTATTTCTTCGCTATTTAAAACATAATCAATTGTTTTCTCTTCTGAATTTTCAGTTTTTATAGTTACTCTGATAATTTTTTTCCCATTCTCTAATAATTCATCGAATTTACAATTTGCAATATTATTTGCTATTTTTATAGAAACATTGCTACTTTCTTGCATATATATAATTTTATCTGTAGCATTATATTTAAATGTAATTCCTGTTATAAAACTTATTTCCTTGTTATCTGAATTTATGTTAAAGACTTTATTTCCTTGTTTTTTTACTTCTTGCAAAAAATACATATTAAAATTATTAATTTCAGAAATTTCTGTTCCTTCATCATTAATTTCTTTTACGCCACTTTGAAAATTTGATCTAACAACCGCAAGTATACCAAGTACAATAAAGATTAATACTATATATATTGCCAAAGATGCCAATGTTATACCTCTTTGTGATTTCATATTATTACCACCTTCTTTTGTTAATAAAATTTGTGAAATACAACATCCTGTTTTAGTATTGTCTTCCCCAAATAACAAATTCCTTTGCTTCTTTTCCACAACATACGCATTTATCTGAAATATGTTCTTTCTTAAATGGTATGCATCTTGAATGTGCTCCTGTTATATCTTTTATTTTATCCTCACACTCTTTATTTCCACACCACATTGCTTTTATATATCCCTGATTTTCATTTATATTCTTTATAAATTCATCCATATTAGTTGCAATTGTTGTTTTTTCTAACATTCTTTTTTTACACTCATTATACATGTTTTCTTGTATTTGATCTAATACTTTTTTTAATGTCTCTTCTATTTTATCTAATTTTACTACAATTTTTTCTTGAGTATCACGTCTTACTAAAACGCATTCTCCATTTTCAATATCTCTTGGACCTATTTCTATTCTAACAGGAACTCCCCTCATTTCCCAATCATTAAATTTATAGCCTGGTGTATAATTTTCCCTTACATCTATTTCGATTCTAAAATTATCACTTAATATCTCGTAAAGTTCTTCCGCTTTATTTTTTACTCCTTCTTTTTGCATTGCAACTGGAACTATAACTGCCTGGATAGGTGCTAGTCTTGGAGGAAGTTTTAATCCTCTATTATCTCCATGTGCCATTATAACTCCACCAATTAATCTTGTGCTAATACCCCAAGATGTTTGATATGCATATTCTTCTTTTCCATCTCTGTTTTGAAATTTAACATCAAATGGTTTTGTAAAATTTTGACCAAAATAATGAGTAGTTCCTGATTGCAAAGCTCTACCATCATGCATTAAAGTCTCAACTGTATATGTATTTACAGCACCAGCAAATTTTTCTTTTTCCGTTTTTCTTCCTTTTATAACTGGTATTGCTAAAAGTTCTTCTATAATTTCTGCATATATGTCTAACATTTTTAGTGTTAATTTTTCTGCTTCTTCTGCTGTTTCATGTACTGTGTGACCTTCTTGCCATAAAAATTCTCTTGAACGCAAAAAAGGTCTTGTTTCCTTTTCCCATCTTAATACATTACACCATTGATTATAAACCATTGGTAAATCTCTCCATGATTTTACCCATTTAGAATAAAGTACTGAAAACATGGTTTCAGATGTAGGTCTTATACAAAGTTTTTCTTCTAATTCTTCATTTCCTCCCATTGTAACCCATGCTACTTCTGGAGCAAATCCTTCTACATGGTCTTTTTCCTTATTTAATAAGGTTTCAGGTATTAATACTGGAAGATAAATATTTTTTACTCCCACTTTTTTAAATTTATTGTCTGCATACTTTTGAATGTTTTCCCATATAGCATATCCATATGGCTTTATTGCAATACATCCTTTGGTATCTGTATAATCTGCTAAATCAGCTTTTAATACAATGTCTGTATACCATTTAGCAAAATCTTCTTCTATATTTGTAATTTCTTTAACAAAATCATCATTTTTTTTACTCATTATATTATCCCCCATTTATTTATAAAATTTAAATTCTTTATATAAAAGATCATTCTCAGTCACAGGTGTTCATTTTCATCGTACTAAGAATATTACTCTTAGATTAATGAATGTGACTCGTTTTAAGTGGGGGATGGAGCCTCACTTTTTTCTACATTTGATTCATTAGTTTTTTCTTCTATAATTTCATCTATAACTATTTGTTCATTTTCGTCTATCTTATATTTTGGAAGTTCTGGCAATTCATCTAAGCTAGAAATTCCAAACATTTTTAAAAATTCCTTTGTAGTAGAATAAATTGTTGGTCTACCTGGAGCCTCTAATCTTCCTACTTCTTCTATTAAGTTATATTCTAGGAGTTTATATATTGTTCCATCAGAATTTACTCCTCTTATTTGTTCTATTTCTGCTCTTGTTATTTTAGGATTATACGCAATTATAGCCAAAGTTTCTACAGCTGCTGCAGATAAACTTGGTTTTGCTCTATTATCAAATATTGGATATATATAATCATAATATTCTTTTTTAGAGCATAACTGATATCCATTATCAACTTTAATAATTTCTATACCTCTATTTTCCTTTTCATATTCAGTTCTCATATTCTCAATAATTGTAATTACATCTTCATTACTTAATTCAAGTATTGACATAAATTTCTTTATTTCTACTACTCGTCCTGCTGAAAAAAGTATAGCTTCTATAATTGATTTTATTCTATCTATTTCCACTTTTATCTCCATCTCTTATAATATAATAATCTAACATATATTATTGCATTTATCGCTTAAAAAGTCAATGTTTTTGACATTCTTATTTTTATATGATATTATATTAATAGTATTATTAAAGCATTTAATTGCTTGAATGGAGGCTTTTATGTTTGAAGATATAGATAATGGAAAAAAAGAAATTGAAGTAGTTTCTGGAGATGGAACTGAATTAGAATTTTCTCCTGTATATGAACATCTAAATGCTGTTAAACCTAAAACTAAAGATGAAGAAGAAAAAAAGAAAAAAATTATAATTCCAGAAGTTAAAAAACATAAAGAAAGCTAAATTTGCTTTCTTTATGTTTTTGGTAGCGAAGATGTGATTCGAACACATGACCTACCGGGTATGAACCGGTTGCTCTAGCCAACTGAGCTACTTCGCCATATGGAACTTGTATTATTATAATAAGTTTAACCAATTTTGTCAATAAAAAACAGAAAATTTTATAAATTTCCTTAATTTTATTTTTAAAAGCCACTTTTTATCTGTGTTGATTTTAGTTTTGTACAAAAAAGTGTTAAAATAATT
>CANQYS010000015.1 GCA_947628115.1 uncultured Clostridia bacterium
TCTCCAATTTATTTTTGAGTACGAATACTTCAAAGTATTCTCTTAAAGGATTTTATTGTTTATTTTTCAATGTACTTTTATGTTCTCTTATTTAGAGAACGTTCATAATTATACTACCCAAGTTTTTATTTGTCAACACTTTTTTTAAATTTTTTTTAATAATTTTGAGTGCAAAAAAAATTAGCAATTTTTCAGTTCTAAGTTTAATTTTTTATGCCCTAATATTACTAATTTTATAAACTTATTTATAAAATATGTCTTCATATTACTTGGTACTTTTTAATAATACCATTTTTATTTACAAATGTCAACATAATTTTAAATATTTTTTACTGGAATTTTATTCCTCTTCTTTTTTCTCTCTAATTAATATAATTGGTGTTAATTCTTTTCCTTGTCCTGAAGGATTATCCTTTATTAATTCCTTTAATTCTTCTTGGCTTAACTCTATATCTGAAGAATAACCTAATACTTCTTGTCCTAAATCATTTGCGTCTACAATCATACAACTAATGCCCAATTTTTCTTTTATTTCATTACATACCCCATTTGGATTTTCTGGTATTTTTATTCCAATATCTCCATATTCTTTCCATACATGATCATAAAATCCATCTAATCCGCTTACTTCTTGTCCTACTATTTTATAAAATACTCCTCTTTTTCCAAACAATTTAGTAACTGCACTTGCAAGACTTGCCCACAAAACTTTTAATAATCCGACTGTATCTATTGCGTATTGCATTTTTATTGTTTCTCCTACTCCAATTCCAGCACTTGTTTTTGATGCAAATTTTGATAAAAATTTTGCCCAAAATCCTATTTTTACATCTTCTCTCTTTACAACTCTATTTTGGCATAAAGCTATTATTTTTTCGCTACTAGAAACTATATCCCCTTCTTGATATATTGGACTTACATATTCTTTAAAAATATCTATATAGCTTTCTCCTTGTTTTACAAATCTAGTTTTTATTGCATGTCTCATATATGTTTTTCCATTTACTTCTATTTCTATGCTTTTTCCTTCATTGGCAAAGAACTCCATATGACTATCACCTCTAAATTAATTTTATATTATTATAATCTAAGTTTTTTATTTTATCAATATTATATAAATAAATTGTAGTTTGTTTTATATAACATTTTTCATATTTACATGAATATACTTTTATTAGATTTTATATTCAGGAGATGTATATGGGTACAAAGGGACTAGATTTTAAACATAAAGAAGTAATTAATATAAATGATGGAAAAAGGCTTGGTTTTGTTCAGGATGTAACTGCTGATTTGGAAAGTGGAGTAATTACATCTATTATTGTTCCAGGAAATTCTAAACTATTTAATATGTTTTCTGGAAGTAACGATATTGTAATTCCATGGCAAAATATAAAATGTATTGGAGATGATGTAATTCTAGTTGAAATTTAAAAAATAAACAATATAAAATAAAATGCACAATTTATTTTACATTGTTTATTTTTATTTATATAATTTTTTTATTCTATCTATCGCACTTTTTTCTAGTCTTGATACCTGTGCTTGTGATATTCCTATTTCTTCTGCCACTTCCATTTGAGTTCTTCCATCAAAGAACCTTTTTGAAATTATTGTTTTTTCCCTTTTGTTTAGTTTTTTCATTGCCTCTGTTATTGTTATATTTTCTGCCCATAATTCATCTGTATTTTTAGAATCTTTTATTTGATCCATTATATATATACTATCACTTCCATCATTATATATAGGTTCCTGTAATGACATTGGATCTTGTATTGCATCCAAGCTTACAACAATTTCTTCTTTTGCAACACCTAGTTCTTTTGCAATTTGTTCTATTGTTGGCTCTTTTTGAGTTTCTTTTACAATTCTTTCTTTTGTTTGAAGTGCTTTATATGCTAAATCTCTCATTGATCTACTTACTCTTATTGGGTTATTATCTCTTAAATATCTTCTTATTTCTCCGTATTATCATTGGTACAGCATATGTGCTAAATTGTACATTTAATGTTATATCAAAATTATCTATTGCTTTTATTAAACCAACGCATCCTATTTGAAATAAGTCATCAGAACTTTCTCCGTCTTCCACCAAATCTTTGTACTACACTTAAAACTAACCTTAAATTTCCATTTATAAATTTTTCCCTTGCTTCTCCATCTCCATCTTTTATTTTTCTTAGTAGTTCATTTTTTTCTTCATTTGATAGCACAGGTAATCTTGCAGTATTAACACCACATATTTCTACCTTGTTAATCAAATAAAAACCTCCTTAGGAAATAATGTTATTTACAGTATTTCCTTAAATGCATATTTTATACATTCTATTTAGAAATAGATGTTTGAATATTATTGAAATTTAATTGATTAGTTTTTTACATTTATAATAAATTTATTTCTATTTTAATATACACAAATATTATCTTTTATATTTTCATATTTTGCATCTCCTATTCCTGGAACATTTTTTATATCTTCTATTGTATTAAATTCTCCATTTTCATTTCTATAATTAATTATTTTTAATGCCGTTGATGGACCAATTCCATTTAAAGTTTCTAATTCTGTCTGTTTTGCTGTATTTATATTTACTTTTTCTTCTTCTGATTTTTCGCTATTCTCTACTACGTTCTCTCCAGCCTCTTCTGTAATATATTCTTCTTGTTCATATTCGTCATCTATACTTGGTATATAAATTTTTTGGCCATCCTTTACTGAATATGCTAAATTAACTTTTGATAAATCTGCATATTCTGTTGCTCCTCCAGCTTTATCAATTACATCTGCTAATCTCGCATTTTTATTTATTTTTATGATACCTGTATTTTCTACTTCCCCTGTAATATGTACAATTATTTCTTCTTCTGCTATTTCTTCTTCATTTATTTCACTAATATTTTCACTACTAGTATCCTCTTCTAATGTTTCTAACTCTATGTAGTTATATTTTTCTGTTTTTTGAATAATATAATAACCTATAAATATTATCATTATTACAGCTAATACTAATAAAATTATTTTTTGTTTTTTATTTAAAAATTCCATAAAACCTCCTTTTTATATTGTTTTTAGTTTGTTTTTAATATATTATATTAATAGATTTTATTATGGGTGGTAAAAATGAAAATTAAAATTTCTATTTTTTTATTTGTATTATTTATTTTTAATGCTTTATTTTATCCTATTATAAGTAATGCCGAAACAAATCCTCCTAATATTTATTCTCCTGCAGCTATTTTAATGGATTATAATACTGGAAAAATTTTGTATGAAAAAAATATAAACGAAAAAAAATATCCTGCAAGTCTTACAAAAGTAATGACTGCAATAATTGTTTTAGAAAATTGTAATTTAACCGATATAGCAACTGTTAGCTACGATGCCATTATGTCTATTCCTCCTGGATATGTTACTGCAAATATTCAAGTTGGAGAAGAATTAACCGTAGAACAACTATTGTATATATTAATAGTAGGTTCTTCTAATGATGCAGCAATTGTTTTAGCTGAACACGTTTCAGGTTCTGTGCAAGAATTTTGTAATCTTATGAATCAAAAAGCAAAAGAAATAGGTTGTACATCTACAAATTTTGTTAATCCAAATGGAGAACATGATGAAAATCATTACTCAACTGCTTATGATTTAGCAATAATTACACGATATGCTATGAAAAATGATTTTTTTAGAACCTTATGTTCTACAACTTCTTATACTTTACCTATTACTAATAAATATGATAAGAAGGATAGAATATTTACTAATACGAACTCTTTACTACATATAAATAATGATTATTATTACAAATATGCTACAGGTGTAAAAACTGGTTTTACAACTCCAGCTGCAAATTGCCTGATTGCATCATCAAATAAAGATAATTTAGAATTAATATCAGTGGTGCTAGGTGCTGTTCAAACTGACGATGGTTTAAGTCAAAGATATTTAGATACTATATCACTTTTCAATTATGGATATGAAAATTACACATTAAGGGAAGTTGCTAAAAAAGGTAGTATTGTTCAAACTATTAATGTTAAGAATGCATCTTTAGATACTAAAAAATTAGATCTTGCCGTAGCTAATGATATTTATGCATTAACTAAAGCGGAAAATAAAAATTCTTCACTTTTACCTGAGGTAAAAATAAATGATGATGTAAAAGCACCTTTAAAAGAAGGAGATATAGTTGGTACAGTAAAATATACTGTTGAGGGAGTAGAATATACCGAAAACTTATTAGCAAGCCATGACGTAAAAAGTTCAAATATTTTTATAGTTGTTTTTCTATTATTGTTTTTAATATTTCTTTATTGGTTACTTTTTAAATCTAAACGAAAAAATAAAAAGAATAGAAGAATTAGATAAAATGGGAGCTTTAATAGCCCCCATTTATTATATTTGATTTGTTTGATTCTCTATTTCTGTATTTTCTTCTGCTGTAGTAGGCGTTCCTAAAAATAATTCTTGCACTACCTCTTTAATTTCGTCTTCGTCAGCTAAAAAGAACCATATTCCATTTATACGTTCTGATTCTCCCGGCAATTGTTTTGTTTTAATATTATTTGTATTAAGATTTACTGCATATGGTATATAATCTTTTAAAGAATTAAAATTCATATTTGTTTTTACATATTTTTTTGTAATATCTACAATACTTCCTATTTCTGTAACATTTTTAAATTGAATTGTTTGTTTTGCAATTGCTATTATTACATCTCTTTGTGTTCTCATTCTTCCATAGTCTTCATTTCCATAGTCTAATGAATATGATGTTCCATTATTGTTATGTCTAAATCTTACAAGCTGTTCTACTTGTTCTCCATTTAGTTTTTGCATACCTGCTTTTAAATTTATATGCAAATTTTGCGTAGCATCATCATATTTCATGTCTATAGGTACGTTAAATTCAACTCCCCCAATTTCATTTACTAATTTAACTACACCTTCTGTATCTATTAAAACATAATATTTAATATTTAGTCCTGTTAACTCATTTACTGCTTCTACTGTTTTTTCTGGACTTTCCCCTCCATTATATATTGCATTTATTTTATCTGACGTGTTCGCATTTCTTCTACTATCTCCTATAAATGTATCTCTTGGTATTGAAAGCATTGACGCTTCTTGTGTTTTTGGATCATACGAGCATACTATTATAGTATCTGACATTCCTGTACTTTCACCCATTGCAAGTACATATAATTTGTCTAAATTTTTTAATGTTTCCTCATTATGTCCAAAAAGTGCAGCTAGCCAGTTTCCACCTACATCATGAACTCTTTTTGCAAAAAGTCCTCCTCCTATTGCTAATAATATCAATATAAAAATAAAAATTTTAAGTCCAATGTGTCTTTTTTTCTTGTTTTTTTTATTTTTTGTTTCTTCTTTTGTTTTTTCATGTTTTCCCATTTTTCACCACTCCTATTTATAATGCATTTTATAGTATAACAAATATTAATACAAATATCAACAATTTATTCTATAAAATTTAGGTTATTAATCAGATTTAAAATTTTTTCAAAATTTTGGCGGTAAAATAACGGGCGTGGGTTTTAAAATAAATTTAAATAGTCATACACAAAAGAAAGTCCACTGTTGTTCCTTTATTATTTAAAAAATAATATTTAATAATATATTATTATTATAAATTTGCTTTGTTATAATTGAATTATTTATTTCATTAGATATATCTTGTTTTATTAATGGAGAAACCAAATAAACAACTGCTAATATAACATATACTATTAATATACCTTTTAACAATCCATACACTATGCCGTCCAGCTTTATTTATCTGCTTTAATATAGGCAAGTTTGTAATTAAGTCTGTAAGTACTGTTATAAATTTTAGAACTATTTTTATAACAATATATAAAATTAGTAGAACTACTGTTTCTATTAATTTTATAGAAAAAGTATTTGCTATTTCTTCTATAGTAGTATTTGCCTCTCCAATAATTTTACTTGTTAGAGAATCTTCTATAACTATTTCTTCATTTTGTTCTATTCCATCTGGAGTTATTTTTTGAATAATAGTATTTTTAATATTATCATCTATTGATGTTTTACTTATTATTACATTACTTATAGGTTTGTATAAAATTAAAGCAACTATAATAGCTATAAAAAATGACAGTATTTTAATTGCAGCTTTTACTAATCCTTGCTTATATCCTAAAAATGTAAATAAAGCTAATATTCCAACTACTAATAAATCAAATATAATCCACATATTAACATCTCCTTATAATGGAATTACTTCTATTTTATTTTTTGAAACAATTCCTGCAATATTATCTCCTAATACTATTTTTTGTATTTCCTGATAAGATTTATATTCTTTTATTAACCAACCATTATCGTTTATAAATATAGCACTTGTTCCTAAATTTATAGCTATAACATTATTTTGCACATAAATTGCTTTAGGTACATTTTCTATAGCATATGTTACTGTATCATTTGTATTACTGTTAATTATTTGAATTTCTGATTCTGCAAATAATCCTGAAGATTTTTTTACAATTTTTACAATTTTTGATGATATATTTATGTCTGAAAATAATACATCTTCATTTTCAAAGCTTAATAATTCAGTATTATTATCTTCATTTAACATATCTATATGTTTATCGTACATACATAATAATTCATTTTTACTTTGATATTTAATATTTATTATTAAATCATCTGCTTTAGCTAAATGTACATATTTAATTGCATCTGATGGATTCTGCTTAGCTTCTTCTAATGATATAATTTTAACACTTGATTGTATTACTATTCCAGAAAAATTTGTTTCTGCTATTGCTAAATATTTATTATCATTTGAAATATCTGAATCTACTACATTTGTAGTAAATAAATATGTTTTAAAAAGTTCATTACCTTTAGAATCGAAAGTTTGTACTACTGTTTTACAACTTGTACCTGATATTATTACTGATACATATCCATTTTTATTAACATTAATACTACTTATATTTCCTTCTATTTCATTTTGCCAGACTATATTTTTATTGTTTATTAAATATAATTTTTGTCCATTTTTTTCTGCTATTGCTAAATAGTCGCCATTTGTTTCATATATAGGGGAAGATATTTCCACATCCAAATTCGATTCTTCATTTGCTGCTCTATTATATAATTTTAATTTATTTTGTTCTAAAATAGCAATATACTTGCTATAAGCAAATGTATTAATATTTTCGTTTGATTCTAATTTTATTGTTGGAAGGTTATTTTCATATATTTCTTTTCTAAACAAATACTTATCTAAGATTTTTCTACATTTTTCATTTGTAGTGTATAAAACAATAGAAACTACAAGTAAAATAATACAAAGTATAATAAATATTACTTTCCACACTTTTTTTTTGTTTATTTCTTTTTTTAATTTGTTTGATTCTTTGTTATTTTTTAATCCATTAAACATATAATATTTCATTTTTTATACACCTTTTTTCATATGTTTAACAATATACTATCAAACCAATATAACTTTTTCAAGATATTAATAAAAAAATTATTTGCGCAATTCCTAAATAACCAAATACAGGATATAAAATTTCTATTAAATTTGAAAATCTCATTTGACCTATAAAAACAGAAAGAATACAAATTATAGTTGCATATTTTAAATATTTTTTTCTTGATTTCGTTATATTATATAAAAAGCTATATCCTGTAGATATTGCTGTTGTAAATATTGCTATTATTACCGTTATTCCATATATGTTTTTTCCATATCTTCCTAATGTATTTGCTATATATATAATTGGTATTTCTATATTTTTTATTTCATTAGAATATGTATTTAATATTAGATATATTATTACTGATAATATAAACATTATTGTAACTATAAAAATGGAAATTGTTCTGGCTTCTTTTTTTGTACCTATATATTTTTTTAAACTTATTAAAATTGGTATTAATGTTATGCTATTATAACTTGTATACAATATACTACTTATAATCCAATATGGTAAATTAGTATTACTAGGTTGCATTATTTTAATTGTGTCTATTTTTTTTATGCCTAAAAAAATAATTAATATAACAATAATTGGAATTAAATATATATTTATTTTTATTACTCCATTTATACTTTTTGAAAAAATTATAAATACTAAACTAGCAACTGTTATAGCACCTATCCATTTAGAAATATTTAGTTCCTGAAAAAAATATGTGGAAAATCCTGCTATCATTATATTAAATGAAATTAAAAGAAATATATTTATTATATTTTCTATTGTAAAAATTAAAATATTGTTATGCCTTAACTTTTCTGGCATTATATTTACAATAAATTTTTGGTATGTATCTATTTTATTCTCTAATATCACTTTGAATGTCTTGTATATAATAATTCCCATAAAAATTACTGATAAAATAATTCCTATTAATCCATATTGACCATATTTATTAAAAAACGTATAAATTTCCTGTCCGTGATGCAAATCCCGCTCCTATAACAGTTCCAATAACTACGAATGTAGTTTTTAAAATGTTTTTTAAATTATATTTCATATTATTTTCCCTTCTATATCATGTTTATGACTTTTTTACTGTAATATTAATAATTTATTAGAATATATTTTTCTAGGTGATAATAATGTTATTTGTTTATCCTTTTATAATTTCGTTTATTCTTGTTTTTATATCTGAATTAGGTGATAAAACACAACTTCTTGCTTTATCTCTCTCTTCTAAAACTAAAACTAGTACAATACTAATTGGAGTGGCTTTTGGTTCTTTACTTAGTCATGGAATTGCAATTTTATTTGGTAGTTTTTTAGGAAATATAGAAAATATAACATTTCAATATATTTTAAAATTAATTACATATATATCATTTATTATATTTGGAATTATTTCTTTAAAATCCAATAGCGAAGATAATGAATCTAAGTTTGGAAATAAAACTTTAAAAACTAGTTTAAGTTACATATTATTTATTGCATTTAGTATTGTTATTGGAGAGTTAGGAGATAAAACTTTTCTTGCATCTATAGGATTAGGTATACAATATCCATCTTATAAAATACTACTAATTCTTGGTGCAGTTATTGCAATGGTATTGAGCGATTTAATTGCAATTTTATTTGGTAAGCTTATAAGCAAAAAAATACCAGAAAATGTTATGCAAAAATTTTCTGGAATACTATTTTTAATTTTTGGAACTATTGGAATATTAAATTTTATTTTATAATTTTTTGTATATAATTTGTTGACTTAACTAAAAAAGTATGTTATTATATTATACGTTCTAGAAAGCATGGTCCAGTAGCTCAGCTGGATAGAGCAACGGCCTTCTAAGCCGTGGGTCGGACGTTCGAGTCGTCTCTGGATCACCAAAAAAGTCTGCATTTGCAGACTTTTTCTTTTTTACTTAAAATTTTCTCTAACAAAAACTCTAACAAAATATTAAATTGTGTTCATTAGTTAATATAAAATATATAAGTTAAATATTTTTTATAAAAATGTTTGACAAGTACTTATAAAAATCATATAATAATTATAGAAGATAAACGTCCACAGAAAGTGGCGCGCCGAAAGTAAATATAAAAGTACATCTCTAACGGTCAAGCAGAGATGTATTTTTTTGTTTATCTAACTTTCTTGTTGTAACAATTAATGCTACAAATAAGAAAGCTGCAACAACAGTTACTAGGATAAGTTCAAAAATCAATATGTATATAAAAAACAAATATACTTGCTCTAATAACATATATGCATCACCTCCCATCTAAATAGGATGATGACACGCTACTCTCTGCTTTGTTTATCTTCTTGTTTGAAATTATATGTTTTATTTTTCAAAAAGCCAATATATATTTACATTTTTTTACAATTTTTATTTGTAATATATAACATTTATTCTATACTATAAAAATGAATTTTTAAATAATTATAGGCATTTAATGCTTTTTATTTGTCTTTTTCCAATATTCTAAAATTTCTCTAACAAAACATCAATTTTTTTGATTTATTGAATAATCAATATTTCCATGATGCAATTAAACAAAAACATTGATATTGCTAGTAATATACGGATTAATATAGTGATAATCAGAGATTAGTAGGGAGATAAGCTCAAGGCCTTCTAAGTCGTGGGTCGGACGTTCGAGTCATCTCAGGATCATCATATATTTAAAAGCTCACCAAATAAGTTGGTGAGCTTTTGCACAGTACATGAATTTATTTTTTCAGGGCATTAGTTTAAATATTGTAGGTATTTTTGCACATCTTTTACTTTCCCAACGTGCATTCTTTTATCATACAAATATTGATATAATAATAACAATTAAAGATATTAATGATAATATTATAACAAGAGCTATAACACGTGGTGAACTAATAATTCTTACTGTAACAGTTTCTGTTTTGTCTAAAAAAGATGCCTTAATTTCTGTTGTACCTATATTAATACCAGTTACAATTCCTTCATCAGATACAGTTGCAATATTTGTATTATTTGATTCCCATGTTATTTTATTATCAGTAAAAAGATATTCATACCCAGCAGGCTTTGTTGTAATACTTGTATTTATTTTTTCAGAATTAGATTTTAATATGTCTAATTCATTTGGAAATACTAACAAATCGTAAGTTAAATGTGTTTGACCACTTTCTGGTATTGTGTTTTTGAGTATGGTTGCCATATCTGCTAATAATACCATATATTTTTCTTTGTCTATTTCCAAAGGTTTTGAATTACTTTTTCCAGGTGCTAAGAATTCTATTGTTCCTCCCAATAATTCAACTTTAGCAGAATTAATTGTTCCAGATGCTGTACTATCACCAGTTTCCGCTCCTACATATAAACTTTTTAATGTTCCTCCCGTAACCTTTAAATTTACTGATTCAAGAGTTCCTTTCTTAATAGATTGATAAACATCAATTAATCCATTTGTTATTGTAACTGTAGCATTTTTAGTATATCCGTCCAATCCTCCTGCAGTTACATAAGCTTTAGATAAACTTCCTCCATTAATCGTTAAACTTGTTTCACCTACATATGCGTAGCTTTGTCCACCAGCATACACAACTCCACTAGGAAATCGTTCAGGTGGCATAGTTATATTATTAATTGTAATATCTACATTGTTTACACGATTACCCGACTCTTTAGGATTATCCACCGTTCCAGCATAATACATTTGGTTATCTATCATAAGAGACGCAAAACCTCCGCCAGTAATACCTACAATTGAACCATTATTAATTGTAATTTTAGAATTTTCAACTTGTGAATATATATAACCTCCACCTACAACATTACCTGTTACTTCTCCACCATTAATTGTTATTGTAACATTTTCTACATTGGATGAATTATTTTTATCGGTAGATACTCCTCCTCCTACTATACTATATACTTCTCCATCTTCCATTGTTATATTAGAGCTACTATAAGTTTTTCCCTTCGTTCCGCCACCAAAAATTGTTACAGTATTAGTTATTATCTTACTTCCCTCAAGCCATTTAACAACTGTGTTTTCTCCATCTTTTTCTATTGTAATAGGAGTTCCATTTGCATACAATGCTCCATTATTATTATTATACGTACTATCATAATATGGAGTATCTGCAGCAAAACTTATAATAGGTAAATTTAATAATATACAAAATACAAATGATATTCCTATTAAATATATAAATTTTTTCATGAGTTTTATTATTACTCCTTTCATAAGAATACACTTATTATATTACTAATAAGTCTACTAATATTTTATGTTTTAACTTTATAAATCGTTAAATTAAAAAATAATATTAATATTTATAAAAGGAATAAAATAATAAATTATTTTATATTTTTTAACCTTAAGGCATTTAATATTACTGTAATACTGCTAAGTACCATTGCTAAGCTTGCAATCATAGGATTTATTGAAATTCCAATAGGTTTTAACACACCTATTGCAATTGGTATCATTAATGTATTATAAAAAAATGCCCAAAATAAATTTTGTTTAATATTTCTAATTGTTTTTTTACTAATATTTATTAAATTAATAATACCTTGTAAATTATTACTTGTAAGTATTACACTTGATGCGTCCATTGCAATATCTGTTCCAGTATTTACACTTACTCCAATATCACATGCAGTTAATGCAGGGCTATCGTTTATTCCGTCTCCACACATCATTACAAATTTATTTTCACTTTTTAAATTCTTAATTGTTTCTGCTTTTTGACTTGGCATAACATTTGCAATTACCTTTGTTATTCCTATATCACTTGCAATCTTTTCGGCAGTTTCTTTGTTGTCGCCTGTCAGCATTATTGTTTCAATTTTATTTTTATTTAAAATAGAAATAACTTCTTTTGCATTTTCTCTTACAATATCATTTATTCCTATAATTGCAATTATTTCTTTATTTTGTACTACATATACAATGCTATTTCCATCTTTGGCTAAAACTTTTTCATCATTTTCGTAATTATTTTTAACTTCATATTTTGATATCATTTTTGAATTTCCAAGTAGTATTTCATTATTTTCTACTACTGCTTTTATTCCTAAACCAGCGATGTTTTCAAAATTATTTACATCCAAAATTTCAAGCTTGTTTTCTTGCATATAGCTTGTAAATGCCTTTCCAATAGGATGTGTAGATTTACTTTCAATACTTCCAACTATTTGCAATAATTTACTTTCCTTGATATTACTGTAATTTATAATTTCAGATATTTTTAATTTTCCATAAGTTAATGTTCCTGTTTTATCAAAAACTACTGTATTTACTTTTTGTGCATTTTCTAAAATTTCACTTTTTTTTACTAAAATTCCTTTTTGCGCACACAAGCCTTCTGATATTACAATTGCAAGTGGTGTTGCAAGTCCTAGGCTACATGGACATGCTACTACTAAAACTGTTACAAACGTTGTAATAGCTGATTCTATTCCTAATCCTAAAATTAAATATACAAAAAATGCTATAATACTAATTAATATAACAACTGGTACAAAAATTCCAGATACTTTATCTGCAACTTTTGCAATTGGTGCTTTTGTATTACTTGCTTCTACAACTAATTTTACAATTTCTGATATTGTTGATTCTTTTCCAATTCTTTCTGCTTTGTATTCTATATATCCGTCGTAGTTTATACTTCCTGCAATAACTATATTTCCTATTTCCTTTGCAACAGGCTTACTTTCCCCTGTTATAAATGATTCGTCTAAATGTGTTTTCCCTGTAATAATTTTGCCATCTACTGCAATTTTATCTCCAGGTCTTGCTATTACTATATCACCTTTATGTATTTCATCTAAAGTTACTTCTTTTTCTACACCATCAATTTTTATAATAGCTGTATTTGGTGTTATTTTTACTAACTTTTGTATTGCCTCTTTTGTTTTATCCTTACTAATTCCATCTATATATCTTCCAAGTTTTATAAAATATATAACTATCGCGGCTGATTCAAAGTACAAGTTCATAACCATATGACTATTTCCGCTAAATACCATATACATATTATAAATGCTATACAATAAACTATCTAAAACTCCTATTCCTACTAATGTATCCATATTTGGTGTTTTATGAATTAAATTTTTATATCCATTTTTTAAAATGTCAAAACCATACCATATAAATGCTATTGTTAATAATAATAAGCATATCATATAATTTGTACTATTAGTATGTGGATTTAATATTGGTATTACAGGTAAATTTATCATATGTCCCATAGAAATATACATAAGAAAAACTGCCAATATTGTAAAAATTATAAATTTTACTTTTTCCTTTTTATTTTTACCTTCAATTTTTATTTCTTTAAATTCACCTAAACTTTTAAAACCAGCTTGTTTAACAAATTCTTCTATTTTTTCTATGTTTAATATTTTTTCGTCATATTCAATACTAGCATTTGCCATAACTAAATTTACACTGGCTTCGTTTATTCCATTTTGCTTATTTAAATACTTTTCTAATCCATTAGAACATGCTGAACATGTCATACCATCAATAGATAAGATTATTTTTTTCATACATTGGTCTCCCCTATTCTTTTACTTCATAACCGATGTCTTCTATTTTTTCTTTTATAACATTTTTATCTATTTCTTTATTTAATGTAACAGTAACAGTTCCATTTACATGATTTGCTTTAACATCGTCTACTCCATCTATTGTTTTTAACGCATTTTGCACTCTGTTTTCACAACCTCCACACATCATACCTTCTACTTTAAATATTAATTGATTTAAACTCATAACAAAACCCCCCTATTTATTTTCAAAATTATTCATATATGTATTTATTTTTTCTTCGTCTACTCTCATTGCTAAAATTGTTTCTTCAATTAATTTATCTAATTCCCAACCTAGCATTTCTGCTCCATTTTGGATTACTTCTCTAGAGCATCCTGCTGCAAATTTTTTATCTTTAAACTTTTTCTTTACTGACTTAAGCTCCATATCTTGAACACTTTTTGATGGTCTCATAAGTGCTACAGCTCCTATTAAACCAGTTAATTCGTCTACTGCATATAACACTTTTTCCATTTCATGTTCTGGTTTTATATCTACTGTTAAATTATATCCATGACTTGCTGTTGCATGTATAATTTTTTCGTCAATTCCCCTTTCTTTCATTATTTCTTGTGATTTTTTACAATGTTCATTTGGATATTGTTCAAAGTCTAAATCATGTAATAAACCTACAATTCCCCAAAATTCTTTTTCCTTTTCATATCCTAATTTTTCTGCAAAATATTTCATTACTCCTTCTACTGTTAGTGCATGTCTAATATGAAATGCCTCTTTATTGTATTCTTTAAGTAATTTAAATGCTTCATCTCTTTCCATTATACATAACCTCTTTTCTTTATTATTTTTTTATAATATCTTTTATAACCTCTCCTGCAGTAATTAAACCCGCTACTGATGGCACAAATGATATACTTCCTGGTACTTGCTTTTTATTAATATTTTCTAATGTTTTATTTGGTTTTATTGGTTCTTCTTTAGAATATACAACTTTTAATTTATTTATTCCCCTTGTACGAAGTTCTTTTCTCATAACTTTTGCAAGCGGACATACACTCGTTTTATAAATATCTGTCACTTCAAATTTAGTAGGGTCCAGCTTGTTTCCTGTCCCCATACTTGATATTATAGGTATGTTTAACTTATTTGCTCTTATTACTAATTCAATTTTTGCTGTAACTGTATCTATTGCATCTACAATATAGTCTACTGTATCATCTAATATTCCTTTGCTTTCTGGCATAAAAAATTCTTGATATGTTTTTACATTTGCATTTGGATTTATTTCTAAAATTCTTTCTTTTGCAACTTCTGTTTTATATTTTCCTATTGTTTTTACTGTAGCAATTATTTGTCTATTAAGATTACTTAAACAAACTTTGTCATTATCTACCAATATAAAGTTTTCTACTCCTGCTCTTACTAAAGCTTCTACAACAAAAGAACCTACTCCACCAATTCCAAATATGGCTACTTTTGATTTATTAAGTTTTTCTATTCCTTCTTTTCCAATTAATAATTCTGTTCTTGAAAGCATTTTATTTTATCTCCTTCACTGCATCTTTTTAATTAGCTTAATTACATCTTCCAAAATATCTAAATTTCCCATTTGTATTTCATAGGTTACACACGTTTTTAAATGGCTTTCTAATATGCTGTTTCCTAATGTTTGTAATGACTTGCAAACTGCCGCAATTTGTATTAATACATCATCACAATATCTATCATCTGCAATCATTTGATTTATTCCTCTAACTTGACCTTCAATAATATTTAATCTTTTAGTTAGGTTTTTCTTTTCCTCCTCTGTTCTATGTGTACTTTTCATGTTTTGTTTGCAACACTTCTCACATTTATTGCAATTCATTATTTTCACCTCTGGTTTATAATTATATACCCTATAGGGGTATATTGTCAATAAAATATTTTATTTCAAATTTTGTACCATTGCTATTAGATTCTACACTAATATTTCCATTGTCTTTTTCAATTATCGTTTTAGATAAAGCAAGTCCTATTCCAATACTATCTGACAAAGCATTTTCTCCTTTATAAAATCTTTGAAATATATGTGGTAAATCTTTTTTTGATATTCCATCTCCAAAGTCTTCAATATTTATAAATGAATAAACATTATTTTGTCCATAGTTTATAGCTAATTTACTTCCTTGTTTAGAGTGGTCAATGCAATTTTTTATAATATTAGTAATTGCTTCTACTTGCCACCTATAGTCACAAAGCAAGCTTGCCTTTTGGTCTCCTTGTACTTCTACATTAATATTTTTTAAATCGCATAAAGTAGCTACATTTTGCAAACTTGCATCAATTATTAATTTAACCCAAGTCTTTTCTTTTATAAAGTCAACTGTATTTGAATCAAATTTAGATAATTTTAAAATTGCTTGTACCAAAAAGTTTATATTCATTACTTCTCTTTTTATATCTCTTATAAACTCTTCTCTTACATTGCTATCCATATCTGGTTCATCAATTAAATTATCTAGCATAATTAATATAGATGTTAAAGGAGTTTTTAATTGATGAGAAATATCTTCAAGAGAATTCTTAAGTTCTATTTTATCTTTCATAGAATTATCTGCACTTTCTTTTAGCATTATTGTTGTTTTGTATATTTCATTTTTTAAAATTGATAATTCATCTTCAGATATTTCATCAATATGCAATGTATAATTTTTTTTATTTATTTCTTCTATGTATTTAGTTATTTCACTTATATCTTTATCTTTTTGCTTATTATATTTTATAAATATGCATACCAAAATTGAAAACGATAAAATTAAAAAAACAATATTTAATCCTAAAAATTTATAATAGCTTTTATTATTTTCTAAGACTATTGAATCTTTGTTAATGTCTATACTGTATTTTTTTAATATAGCTTTATCAGTGTTTTTACTGTTTAATATTTCTAAAATTTCGCTTTCCGAAATATTAGGATAATGCTCTTTTAATTTTAAAATTATTGCAGACAATTTATTATTAAAATTTTTAGTATATGTTGCATATTCATATATATTTATTACAAGAAATATAATAAGTAAACTTATAGAAATTATAAATGTACAAATTAGATATTTTTTTAGCTTAACTTTATTTGCCATCATCTATTCTATACCCCATTCCTTTAATAGTTATAATAATATCTGTACCTAATTTTTCTCTAATTCTTTTAAAATACACAGTTACTGTGTGATCATCAACATCATTACCAGTCCACTCCCAAATTTTATCAAGTATTGTATTTCTGGTAACTACTTTGTTAATATTTAAAAATAGCAAATTAAGTAATTTTAATTCTAATGAAGTAAACTCTATATTTTGGTTTTCTTTTTTAACTACCATCTTATCCATATCAAAAATTATATCTTTAACTTTTATAACATTCTCTTTTTTAGAACGAAGCAGTATTTTATTCACTCTTGCTAGCAATTCTTTTGTACTAAATGGTTTAGTTATATAATCTTCCGCACCAATATTAAGTCCTTTAACCACCGCTTCTTCTTCATCTTTAGCAGTTAAGAATATAGTTGGTATATTTAATGGCTTTATTACACTTTCGAAAAGGTCAAATCCATTTCCATCTGGCAAAGTAATATCTAATATAATTAAGTCGATATTATTATCCGTAATATATCTTTTTGCCTCTTTTAAGGATGTTTTAAATTGTAGAATATATCCATTTTTATCAAAAGAATATTTCAGAGCCTTGGCAATACTAATATTATCTTCAATTAATAAAATATTCATATTTATAATTCCCTTCTAACATTTTTATTATATCATAAAAAAGTGTCTAAAATTAGTCCGTCCGAAAAAGGAAAAAAATTTTTTTCTTTTTTCGGACGGACTAATTTTAGTTTTTTTCTGTCTATATATTTTCATTCCTTATTGTTTCTATTGTGTTTTGCTTGTTTATTTTATTCATTGAGTATTTCATAATTAATGTTATAAGTAAAAATACAACAATTATTGAAGCTACTATTGCAAATATTGGCAACTCGTAATTCATTCCACTTCCATTCCCTAAACTTCTATAGATTAAATATGATATTACTATACCTATTGGAATACCAAAAATCAAAGATTTTACTCCCATAAAAATACTTTCAAGTCTTATCATTTTGTTAAATTCTTTTTTTGTCATTCCAACTGATTTAAACATTGCAAATTCTTGTTTTCTAAATTCCATATTTGTAGTAATTGTATTGAATATGTTTGTTATTCCTATTAAAGAAATTACAATGATAAAGCCATAAAGGAAAATTCCTATAAGTGTAAATAAATTGTTCATCATTTTTGCATTTTCTTCTGTATTATTTAAATAATAATCTAAATCTCTTAATTCCTCATCTATATTGTCTTGGAGCTTTCCTGCATCATTTGACTGATAAAAAATATTTACTCTTTCTGTATTTACATATTTGTCAAACATTTCATCACTTAGTATAATCATTGCACCATATTCATGATTTTTTAAACCGAAAGGAACTTTATCTGCAATATATCCAATTTCTAAATTAATTGTTTTTTCATTTGATAATTTAATATCTAATTTATCTCCTTTTTTATAGTTATAAGCTCTCATTTGATATTTATTAGTTTCTGATTTTTCTTCATCATAAATGTTAATTTTTATATTATCAAATAAAATTGCTTTATCTTTTATATCTTCATAGTCTAGTCCAAAACTTGAAATATACTTTTCATATTGTTCTTTTCCAATTGTGCAAATTGTAATATATCTAACCTCTTGCATTTTATCTTCTTCGTCCCTTATTAGAATTTCTGTATTTCCTATTAGTTTTTTATATTCGTCATTGTAATTTGCATTATTTAAAACTACTTCATCGCATCTATATACAGTAAAATCTTCTATATTATCGAGTTTAGTAGTTTCTAATACTTTTGTAAATTCATTTTTGTTTACATCTATAGATAAAGATAAATTATAGTCTTGTAATGCAAGTTCATTTTCAATACTTATAAATGCCATACTCATAAATGAATATAATCCAATAAATACAGCTACTGACACAACTATTGAAATTACTGTTGTTCTATATTTCTTTTTATTTCTTTTTAAGTTTTTGTATGATATATCTCCACCCATTCCAAATATTTTTTTAATTATTTTGGGGCTTCTTACTTTTTTTGCCTTAATTTTAATATTACTGCTATTTCTTATAGAATCTATTGGTGAAATTTTTGAGGCTTTTCTTGCACTTCTAATTGCAGATAAGTATATAGTAACTATTCCTAGTAAAACAGCTACAATTACTGATACCCAAGAAAATGCAAAATGTAAATTTATATTAATCATATCTTTCATAAAGTAATTACTTATAATTATTAAAATGTATGATGCTAAAAAGCCTAATGCTATACCAAGTGGAATGCCTATTAACCCAAGTATAGTTGCTTCGTAAAATACATTTTTCCTTATTTGCTTTTTAGTTGCGCCAATACTTCTAAGCATACCATATTGCCTAATTTTTTCTGTAATTGATATATCAAAACTGTTTTTAATGCAAAATACAGATGTAAATACAATAATTACACATACAACTATAACTGCACTTCCAAGTCCACCAATCGCAGAGTCATCAAGTGGATTTGTTTCAAGTAATATTAAGTATTCGTTTGCTGTATATCCATATTTTGCCTTGTTCATTTGAGCAGCAAATTTTTCAAATTCTTCATTTGAAAAGTTTTTACCACTATTTAGCTTCTCAAAAGCATTCTCATCTACTTGCAGAATATTTGCTGTTACTTTTAAATAATTTTTTGCTCCTGATTTAGTATATTTTGCATATACATCTACATTTCCAGAAAAGTCATTTTCATTTGCATAAGTTATAAATGTATATCCCGGTGCAGAATATTCTTCAACACTACTTGCTGGTCTTTCTATAATACCAACTATTTTATATATTTTGGCCTTTGTATCTATTATTTTTTCGCTACTTTCATTTGTTCTACTATTCTGAAATGGATTATTTTGACTTAATTCTACTCCATCTAAGCCTACTCTTTTACCTATGTTTAATGTAATGTCTTCTCCAATATTTAAATCAATTCTTCCATTTGTTTTTAAATGTGTAGGTATTACTATTTCATTATCATTTTCTGGAAGCCTTCCTTCTACTAACCTAATAGATAAATTTTCAAATGACTCTTTAGTAAATGCTTTAACAAAAGCATAAGGTTTATTTTCATTTTGTGAATTTTCCAAATTCGCAAATCCAATATTTTTAGTTAAATAAATATCTTCTATTTCTCTATTATTTTTAAATATTTCTATATCTTCTGTAGGAACATTATAAAATGCCATATGAAAGTTCCCTCTTTGATATGTTTCAAAACCTATTAAAGAATCTATAGCACTAGAATAAACCGAAGCAACTGCTGTAATTAATGCAACTGATAACATTATTCCTATAACTGTTACAATAGTTCTTTTTTTATTTAACTTTAAATTTTTTATAGTTAATTTATTAAGTAACTTCATTATATTTCCTCCACTTATTTTATTAAATATCAAGTTTGAAAAAAGAATTAGTATATTGCTAGGCATTCAAGAAAGAAATACCGGAGGCGTACTTTGGTACGTTGAGGATTTTCTTTCGAAGAATAACGACGCAAGATGCTAATTATTTTTTTAAACTGTTAATTTGCCATCTTCTATCTTAATAATCCTATCAGCACATTTTGCAATTTCCATATTGTGTGTAATCATAATAATTGTTTGTTTTAATTCTTTATTAGATTTTTTAAGTAGTGCAACAATTTCATCACTTGATTTTGAGTCTAAATTTCCAGTTGGCTCATCTGCTAAGATAATAGTTGGGTTTGTAATTAGGGCTCTACCTATACTTGTTCTTTGCTGTTGTCCACCTGATAATTCATTTGGCAAGTGTGTTTTTCTGTTTTGCAAACCTAATAAAATTAACATTTCATCTAATTTTTGTTTATCAATTTCACGATTATCCAGTGATAAAGGTAAAGTAATGTTTTCTTCAACATTTAAAATTGGTATTAAGTTATAAAATTGATAAATTAGTCCTACTTGTCTTCTTCTAAATATTGCAAGTTTATCGTCATTTAACTCAAAAATATCTTTTCCATCTACATATACTTTGCCTGATGTTGGTCTATCAACTCCTCCTATTAAATGAAGCAATGTTGATTTACCGCTTCCAGAGGCTCCTACTATTGCAACAAATTCTCCTTTTTCCACAGAAAACGAAACATTATCTAATGCAACAACTTTTGCCTCATCCTTTCCATATATTTTAGTTAAATTTTTTACTCTTAAAATTTCCATTTCAAAAATTCCTCCTTACATTTAGATTATATAACAACCAAAGTTACAACTAAGTTACAAAATAAAAATTTTATAGATTTGAAGCAGTAACATGTATTTACTAATATTACAATTGTTTATAACATTTGAAAATTAAGTATTAAGATTAAAAAAATTATAGAAATTATATCTGCTATAATTTCTATAATTTGATTTAGAACATCAAAATTTGGATAAATTTATTAATTACTTTATTTTTCTAATAGACTTTCAAATTTATCGCTAAATTCTTTATTATATTTTTTTAAATTAATTGGTTTTAAATTTTTATTAGTAAAACAATGCTTTGTTTCTACTATAAGTACTGTTTTCCCTGTTTTTTTATCTTTTACATCATATCCAACTGTCATTCTTACACCTGAATACTCTTTTATATGTGGAATTATTTCTAATATGTCTCCAAATGTAACATGATACTTATATTCGCAGTTAACTGCCAATACTGGAATTGTTATTCCATTTTCTTCTAATAAATCAAATGGCATTCCTATTTGTTCTAGCCACGCACATCTTGTTTCTTCCAAAAATCTTATATAATTGGAATGATGTACTACTCCCATTTTATCTGTTTCATAATAATTTATTTTTCTTTCAAATTTAAAACTCATTTTATCCTCGTATAATTAAAACATACAAAATATTCCAATTATACTCTCCTTTCTTTTTTAAATTTTGTATAACAACTTCTATTGTAGTTACATTTCTTTTATTTGTCAATAAATAGTATTTAACATATTATTATATTAAGCATATATTGTATTATGTATACTTATGGTGGTGAATATATGTTTTTAAATTGCATCTTAATAGCATTATCTGTTAGTATAGATTCTTTAGGAATTGGAATTACATATGGTATAAAAGGTACAAAGATAAATATTACTTCAAAAATTATTCTTTTTTACACTTCTTTAATAATTGTAACTTTTGCAACTAAATTAGGAAATCTTATAACTTCTATATTTTCTAATTTTATTGCAAATTTAATAGGCTCTACAATGCTTATATTTATGGGGTTTTGGGTTATTTTTCAATCGTTTAATAAAAAAATTATTGTATATAAAAAATATAAGTCTAAAATATATAATTTTTTTATTAAATCCTTTAGAATAGCTATTCAAATAATAAAAAAACCTATATATTCCGATTTAGATAATTCAAAAATAATAGATTCAAAAGAAGCTTTATATTTAGGATTGGCTTTATCTGTAGATTCATTATGTGTAGGAATTAGCAGTAGTATGATAGAATTAAATTCTAATCTTTTTCCCATTTTAGTGTCTACTTTTCAGTTATTATTTATTTCATTTGGTAATTTATTAGGCAAAAAGTTAAAAAACAGTTTAAAATTTCCAGAAAATATATATTCTATATTATCAGGAATTCTTTTAATTTTAATTGGATTATTTAAATTTTTGTAAAAAAGGTATTGCAAACCTAGAAAAAATATGCTATTATTTATTGGTGTTAAATTTATATATTCCGGGGTGTAGCTCATTTGGTAGAGCGCGTGGTTTGGGACCATGAGGTAGCACGTTCGATTCGTGTCACCCCGACCATTTTTTTATAATTTTTAGAGAACTTTTAAAAACTCTAAAATGTCGAAACAGTATTAATCAATAGGTTTTGATTGATACTATTTTTTTATGCAGTTTTATAAAATTCTCTTAAAACTGATAAAAAAGTTCTAGAATTGTGGCTCTAGAATTTTTAGAAATAAAAAATTTTGTTCTAGAAAAGTTCTAGAAAATTTTATATTAAGTGAAAATGATAATTTAAATTCATAAATAGTAGATTTAAAGATGAAACATGAAATTAAACTCAATAACACAAAAGCAAGAAATTTTAAATAATTTCTTGCTTTATTAATTTACAATTTATTATTTTTAATTATTAACTTATCGCAAAATGCAAGAACTGCTGGCAACAATGTTAAAATTAAAATTGTAGAACATAGTGTTCCTTCTGAAATTGTTTTACATATTTTTGCTGCAATAGCTGATGCAAAATTGGCAATAATTAAAGTTACTATAATAAGTATTGAACTTGAAGTTAATATAGTGTGTATTGACTTATTATATGAATCTATAATTGATTCTTTTATTCCTTCACTTTTTCTGTGTTCAAGATAATACGATGTATATAGAATGGCATAATCAATAGTTGCACCCATCAATATACTTTGAACAATAAGTATTGAAATAAAATATACGTTTTCTCCTACAATTGATAATATTCCCATTGTTAAATAAACCGCTGTTTGTATTAATAATACTAATATTATAGGTATAGTAATTGATTTAAATGTAATTGCTACTACTATAAATATTGCTATCATAGTTATTATTGTTATTGAGTTTAGTTCATCATCAAAAGTCTTGCTTATTTCATAAGCCATAGGAGAATCTCCTATTATATAGAAATCCTTCAATTCCTTACCTAAAATATCTTTTGCATTTTTTATAAATTCAAAGGTTTCTGGTGATTCTAAATTAAATTTTGTATTTAGTACAATTCTTGAATAATTATTACCTATTAATAATTTTTTTGCATCTTCTACTTTTGTCTTTGCCTCTTTTATATCATTTCTCATATCATCTTCTATAAAATCTGTAAATTGCTCGTCTTGCAAAACATTATTATTAAGAAAATTTACAAATTCTTCTACTGTCATTTCCCATGTACTATTATACTCTTTATCACTACCATAATAAGTATAAAGCATTTCTACTGTATTTTTTTCTACATCATCGCTTAAATTACTAATTATAGCAAATATTTCATCTGCAGTATATTTAGTATTATTTATTGTAGCATTCATAATGCTATTTACTGTATTTAATTTTGATATTTGTTCTTCATCAAAATTTCTTGAATATTCTTTATTAGTAACTACATCTTTAAGTAAAAAATTAATAAATTCTTTTAATGATATATTTGGATTTTTGTTTATATATTTAGAGTTATATAAACCATAAAGTAAATTTGTTTCCTCTTTATTTATTCCTAATAATGAAGATAATTCTATGCTATTGTATTTTTTATTATTTAAAACTCCATCCATAACAGATTGAACTAGTTTCAAATCCTTAATTGTACTATTTGTTATTTTGTTTGCAAGTGTGCTATCATTTTGATGTACAAGTATAAAATTTACAAATTCTTGTGGTGTTAAAGTTGTATTATTTTTGCTTGAAACATATAAAGTATATATGTTTTTTGCACTACTACTATCTATACCTATTATTTGTGAAAGTTCTTGATAAGTAAAGCTTTTATTATTTTCTGCACTTTTCATAATAGTAGATAATAACTCTAACTGTTTTATTATAGTTCCATCCATACTATTTTTTATTTCTTTATTATTTAATATTAGTGTTACAAATTCATTAGGTAAAGCCGTCCATTCTCCTATATTTCCCGTTATATAATCTATCAAATTGTATAATTGATATACCTGATTTATTTCTATACCTAATATTTTTGACATTTTAAGAGCTGTATATGTAGTCTTATCATTAAGTAACTCTGTATTATTCAATAGCTCACCTAATGATGTCGTATCAAAATCATCTAAATATTGTGTATTGTTTTTGATATTATTTATATAGCTTATAAGTTCTAATATTGTATATTTATTTTCATTTTCCTTATTAATATATTTCAAAAGCAGAATTTGATTAATCTCTGTTTCATCTATACCAAATAAATTAGATAACTCTTTAGAAGTCATTTGTTTATCAATTACATTTAGATTACTAAATGTTGATAATAATTTTATATTTTCGATTGTATCTGCATCAAAACTATTTGCATAATTACTATCTCTTAATACATCATTTAATACAAAATTTGAGAACTCTGAAATTGTCATTTTTATATCAATATCATTTACAAGAATATAATATTTATATAATTCATTCATTGTATTACTATCAATTCCAAACAATTTTGCCATTTGATTACTTGTCATTTTCTTTTGAATTGTTTGCTTACTTGTAAATTTTGATAAAGTATTTAACTTAGTTTTACTTTCAGAATCAAATTTAGTCCCATATTTTTCATTTGTTAAAACATCTTTATTCATAAAATTAATAAATTCATTTAAAGTAATTTGTGTATTGTTATTTTTAGATAGATAATAAATAAAAATGTCATCTATTTTACTTTTATCAATTTCTAATATACTTGCTATATCACTTGATGTTCTTTTTTTATTTATAGAAGATACTGTAACAAAGTTTTTTAACCTTGTAATGTCTTTTCTCGTTTTATCATCAATTTTTTTACTTGCTTTTTCGTTGTTATATGCTTCTTTCTCAATAAAGTTGATAAAATCATTAAATGTTATTGCATTTTTTGTATTTTGGTTATAATAATCATAATACAATATTTTTAATAAATAATCTTCTACATTAACATCTGCTCCTAAATCATTTAATTTGTCATTTAATTTATCATATGTTAATTTTTCATTAATTGTATTTCCATAACCTAAAACTTCATCTATTTTTTCTTCATTTTCAAGTTCTTTTAAATATTTTGAAATTTTCTCTTCATCTTTATTTTTATATATAATAGCTATTTGATTATTTTCATCAAATACTTCGCTTATATCATCTGTTTGTGAATCTGTATAATCAATTCCTAAATTTCCCTTTGTTATAAAACTAGCTATAAATACTATAAGAAATATTGGAACAGAAATAAATCTTATTTTATAACTAAACTTACCTAATTTATCCAACTTAAAATTAGGACTTTTCTTTTTTGTTTTTACTATCCACTTATCAAACATTAATATTAAGGACGGAAGTACAAAGAATATACAAATTAAACTAAATAGTACACCTTTTGCTAAGACAAATCCTAAATCTTTCCCAATTTTAAAGCTCATAAATACTAATGCTAAAAGTCCAACTATTGTTGTAACAGAACTACTTGATATGGCTTGAAACGCCTTATATAAAGCATTTTTCATTGCTTTTATATTATCTTTTTCAATTTGCTTTTCTTGATCATATCTGTTCATTAACATTATAGAATAATCCATTGATAATGCCATTTGTAATATTGCAACTATAGAGTCTGTAATATTTGATACATTTGGAAATATAATATTCGTTCCCTTATTTAGAACAACTGCCATTAATATTGACGTTAAAAATAAAAATGGCTCTACATAAGATTCACACATTATAAGTAAAATAACTAAAGCGCATGCAACCGCAAGTGCAACAATCCAAAATGGTAATACTGTTTTATTAGTTTCAGATACATCTCCACTTGTATAAATTGTATAATCTTTATATTTTTCTGTTATTTGATTATATACATCTGTCGCCTTTTGTGAGTCAGATTTGTCATCTACTGTAATAACATATAATGTGTAGTTTTCTTTGTTATAATTTTCATTATTTTCATAATCTACACTTTCAACTCCATCTATTGATTTTAAATCATTTTTTATTTGTAACTTTTCATCATCCGCCAAATTTTCAAACATTAAATTTAAAGTGCTGGTTTCAGTTCCTGAAAATTCTTCCTCCATAATATCCATACCAATTCTTGTTTCTGAAGTGTCTGGTAAATATTTGGCTATATCATAATTTATTTTTACTTTTGTTGATAATATAGCTGAGATTATTGTAAAAACAATAAATAGAACCAAAATAAAATGTCTTTTATTTATTATAAAGTCTGTAATCTTTCTCAAAGTAAATCCTTCCCTTCTTTTTGGTCTGAATTACATTATATTCTCATTATTATTCAAATGAAAGTATAAACTTGATAAGAATGTCTAAATTTAGACACTTTTATTAAAATTGTCTTTTTATTATAATAAAACTGTGTTACAATATTTTATATATTGTTTTTTTATAGAAAGGATCTCATTATGAAAGTACAATGTCTAAATTCTTCTTCTGTTAAAACAAGAAATTTAATTAAAAAAACTTTTGCTGAATTAATTAATGAAAAAAAGCAATTAGATAAGATAACTGTTACAGAACTAGTTAAAAGAGCAGAATTAACTAGAAGTACATTTTATACACATTATGATAATATATATGAAGTAGCTCACGACTATCAACTACAAACGATTGAACTTTTATGTAGTGAAGATTTGAAATTATATTCAAGACAAGATATTATGAATTATTTTGATAATATTATACAATGTTTAAAAGATAATGAAGAAACATATAAATTATTATTATCTGCTGATGAATCTCTTTTATTTTTAGAAAAATTAAAGAAAATCGCTGGTCAAAAAATTTATGATGCCTTAAAAGATAACTATATGAATAAATATCTTGACCTTAATATTTCATTTTTTATGAACGGAATTTTAATGGAATTTTTAAAATATTTTAGAAATGAAAGTCACTATTCTTTAGATGAATTATCATTAAATATGAAAACATGGTTTGAAAAAATATTTGATTAAGTTTGAACTATATAAATTGTTGTTTGTTTTATGTTCGGTGAATTCAGGACAGTCCCTAGAATTCCCCTCATACAAATTACAATTTTCGCACCTAACCATTAAAAATGGGAGAAATCTCTCCGAGCGGACATCGTAGTTATCTACAACTTTTTGCTTTTAACAATTGATACAAATATCAATCAATTATATTTATTATAATCATTATTTTTGTATAATACAATAAGAGTATTCAAAATTTATAAAAAAAGTTACATCTTTCAACATTATCATATAAAATTTTAAGTATTTGTATTATAATGATTACTATAATAATATTATTAGAAAAAATTTATATATATTTTATAAAAATCATAATAAAATATTTAAAGATTTTGTTAAAACTTGTAAAGGAGTAACAAATGAACACAAAAATACCTTTTAAAGAAATACTGAAAACATTTATATTTGTTTTGCCATACATATTTGTAGAATTTACAAACACTTTATTAGTAACAATTGATAAATCTATATCAAATTCAATTGGAAAAACTGCTATTATTGTGTTTTCTTCATTTATAACATTAAATTGGGCTATAAATACAATTCAAACTTGTATAGGAAATGCACATACAATTGTATTAGCAAGAGATAAGGAAAACTCAAAACAAATCAATAATTCAGCTATGTTTTTAGAAATAGTCAGTTCTGTAACAATTTCAATAATACTTTTTAGTTTTTCAAGACAAATCACATATGTATATAATCTAGAGAACAACGCTCGCGAAATATTGTCAATAATATTAAAATTAAAAGCTATTCAATTACCTATTCATTCAATTGGATTAGTTCCTAAAAATATATTAAAAGTTAATACCAAAACAAGTAGAATATGGATTTCGACAGTAACTTCATCTATAATAAATATATCAGGAGATCTTTTAAGTGTAAAACTAGGATATAATGAAATTGGAATATATATTGCAACTATTGTTTCTTCTTTAGTAAATACTGTATTATTATTGATTTTTTCTAAATATAAATTATTTAAAATTTCTTTTAATTATATAAAGCAAATGTTATATTTTGCTAAAGATTTAATATTTAATAAAATTGTACAAAGAATTGTAAATATATATTACACACATGTAGCTAGTTCATTTGGAACAAATATTTATGCAATACATTGTGTATGTGGAACAATTATTGATACACTATGTGAAATAATTGAAGGATATTATTCTGGATTATTAGTTGAATATTCAAATGATATAGAACAAAAGAAAGAACATTTATTAAAGAAAGTAGATAGTATTGAATTTTATGGAAATATTTTTGCTATATTGTTTATTCCAATATTTCTATATCCTTTATGGCTCGCTTTAGGCAACTCTATTTCTTGGAGCGAGTGTAATCCATATATATGGATATATTCTATTGAATTTGTAGCAACAGTAGCTGGATGTAATTATAGGGCTTACCTTTCAGCTAATAAAAATACAAAATCAATTAGTATGATGGCTTTTATAGGTGGAATATGTGTAAGAGTTCCACTGTGTTATATAATATATAAATATAATATTGGAATAGTTGGTTTATCTATGGTATGTGGTATTGATAGAATTGTAAGAGCAACATATTTAAGATTATATATTAAATTCAAAAAAGAAACACTCATCACATAATTCAATATAGTAATTACTTTGTAGCATAAAAATTTGGCTTTGCCATAAGTTCTAACCCCCTATGAGTTTTGACCAACGGTACAAAACTTAGGATAATATAATACATACTGAAAATAAAACAAAAAAATAACATCCTTTTCAGAATGGTATTTAATATATCTGTTCTATTAGTTCGAACAGATTCGTCAATGGAGCAAAAAATTTCATTCTAAAACTTTATCTACATATTTTACAAAAATTGCACTTTCTATTAAATCTATTACTGAATAAATTAACATTATTATACCTATCGTTAAAATTAATGTTCCACTATTGAATATCATGTATAATCCTCCAATTATCATTATAATTGATAAAATTAAAGATGCACTCCATATATTTATTTTTGCACTATGTAATTTTAATGATAAAGATAATCTCAATAGTCCACTATATATTATCCAAACTCCTATTACAATTCTAAACATTGATTCTATTAAACTACTATAAAATATGATAATTAATCCTACAATAATAGTAATAATTCCATAAAGTAAATCATTATTATAAAAATCACTGTTTCCTTTAGAGATAATATAATTTACAATTTTGAATGCTCCAATGGCAATAAAAGCTCCCCCTAGTATATATGAAATTACTTTTATTGCTGAGCCTGTATTTACTATCATAAAAATACCAATAATAGCAAATACAGCAGATAATAATATGTTTGTCCAACCTGTTTTTTTCAAAAAATCCTTCATAATTTTTTACCTCCATTTTTTATTGTATAATAAATCAATTTTGCATTAATATTTGCTGACCTTTAATTAAATTATAACTTATAAGCTCACTTCCTTCCAAATTTTCCTTATACATGTCTATCCCCGTAATTTGGCTATTTTCATAAGTTTTATAATAATATATACCTTTGTCCATATTGCAACATGAACTATAAATTGTTATTTCATATTTATCTTCTCCCATGTGTACACATCCTCTTTGCTGATATACTGAACCCAATATATGAAAAAATTGACTAATGCTTTCTGATTCTGAATTTCCAGATAAAGAATTCATTTTTGTAAATGTTGCTTTTACAAATCTTGAAGCTGAAGATAAATCCCCTGGAAGTCCTAAAGCTCCCATCCCTCTGCTGTAAGTTTCTAAATTTAATTTGTTTGAAAAATTATTTGCTGGTTGCTCTATTGATAAGCTCATATAATTATTTAAATTGAACATGTGAATATCAAATGTTGGATTATTTGTAAGAACTCCTACTGGATTATCATATATCTTAAGTCCATCCTTAACACTTTCAACAGTTATTGATGATTCTTTATCTGAAATAATCCAGTGTAATGGAGATGCTGGTAGTTCATTACTAAAATTTATTAATGCTAGATTTATATTATCTAATAAATTTTTTACTTCTTTAATATTAGAACATTGAGATAAAACATAAGGAATAAACTCAAAAGGTGCAATATTATTTTTATTTTCATCTTCCTTTTTATAATCTGCATTACCTGGAAAATTTAATCCTGCCATTCCCAATCCCTTTTCGTTTATTGCATCATAGTAAAGAGGATAATTATCTGCTACATAAGCCATACCTATTATTGCATAATGTTTATTTATATCTTTTACTTTTCTAAATTTAAAATTATAATTTCTAGGTGTTATTGTAACTGTTTCCTTATATGAATACTCTAAATCTAAATTTCTACCAAAATAATGGTCTTTCGTATTATATGTAATTGCTGTACACATATTTATTTCCCTTCTTTCAAATTTTTATGCTTTTATAATATCACAAGCAAAATAAAGTATCAATAATTTCTAGTTATGATAATAAAATATATACTATCTATCTAAATATATTTTTTATTTTTTTCATAATTTTTATAAAAATATTTTCCTTATATGGAACTATTGATGTATTATCTTGTGTTCCAATTTTTTCTATCTTTTTTTTATGAAAAATATTTTTCGTGCTATATTTTCCCTTTTTTAATTGTTCTTCTTTATATAAATTATTCTTTAAAATATCATTTAATTTTTCTTTTTGAACTTCTGTTGCAAAATAATTTTTAAATAGATAAACTAATACTGCATTTGCTTTTCTTGATATGTTTTGCTCTTTCAAATCAAGGCTTGGATTAATTGTGAATTTATATTGGTTGTCACAATTATTTTTATAAAACTCTATTTCTTCTTTTGGTATTTTTTTATATTCTTCGATTGGCAAATATTTTAATATTTCTAACACTTCTGTATATGATTTCGCATACAAATTATTCATCTTTAATTTCTCCTACATCAAAAATATTTGAATCTTTTTGCAATTCAATTTTAGCCATTTCTGCTTGTTTTACATCTTCTATTGTAATAGGATTTTCTCCATCTAGTGCATTTTGCATAATTTGCTTCATATTAATTTTGTATTGCTCTAATGTAGGTATTTCTTGCAAGTCCACTTTATATTGTGAAGCACCTATTGTATCAAAAGCTTGATTAATGCTTCTAATAATAGCTCTCGCATCAAAACTAATATGTGTTTTACTAATAGGTTTTGTTTCTTCACAATCTTTATATAGTTCTATTTCCTTTAAGATAATTTCCATTACTCTAACTAAATCTTGTGTTGCATTTTTCCTTGTTGGTTCATTTTGAATAAACCTAATATATTCATTAAATGTATTTTGAATTTTTGTCCACATATTTTGAAAATCATCTTTAAAACGTGAGTTATCTATGCTCCTTGTATGACTATCATCTTCTTCTTTTGTACTTCTATTTAATAGCCATCCTGCTACATTAGTTTCATATGTATTTAATAATTTTCCTAATAATTCTGGATTTCTGCTTTTATCAAATTCTAACCTTAAATTCTCTAAATTTTGTAATTGTTCTTTCTCTATTTCTTTTTTATCAATATAAATAATTGGTATATTAAACTGAGAAGCTGCCTTATAAGAATTATTTATAACTTCTTCTGAATCGTCATCATATATTACTACATAATCAGGTATTGTTCCCTCTCTTTCTATTCCAAATTCACTATAAACTCTTCTTGAATTATAAGGCATTGTTTTTGCGGACATGTATTGTTTTTTATCAGAATTATATGAAAAACTAGTTGAATATGTATTTAAGTCAGTAACTCCCATTAGTCTTATTTTTTCTTCATCAACAGAAGTAAAACCATATCTTACTCCATTTTTATTTACTGGGGTACTTCCTAAAAAATTTTGGTTTATAAATACTGTTGAAATTATGTGATTTTCCTTATTTAATCCATTTTCCCATAATTTAACAAAATTTACATTTTCATCTAACTCTATATCTCTAATAAAACCTGCATCTGTGCTATGAATTAATATATCAAACCTTCCATTTAATTTTATTAGTGGTATCTTTTTATTATTATATTCAACATAACTTACTCTTTCCTCATCTTCTCCTTTAATTAAGCCCATTACTTTATCATCTAATTTGTTCATTTCTTTTACATAAGTTAAGGCACACTCTTTTTCTATTTTTTGTCGTGTCTTTAATACATCCTCTACATTCCAAACAATATTTCCATTTGAATATAGCAAATCTATTTGTGTTTCATCTTTAATTTCTAAAACTTGTCTTATTTGTTCAAATGCTTGTTTTTCTTCTGGTGTTAAATTACTTAAATTTTCTAAATCACTTCCATATTGTTGCAGTAATCTTTTTGCTCCATTTATTGATAGTGAAAACATTTTATTTAAATATACGTTCTTTTTTGCATCCAAATTTTCTGCCTTTTTATACCTGTTTTCATATTCTTCATTCAATTTAAGTGCATACTCTTCTGAATAATCTACATTTATCATCTTTTTGTCTGAATCTATTGCTGCAACTTCACCAAAAATTTCTGAATTTCTAATTGCACATTCTGTTAAATCTTTTAAAGTTTGAGGCGTTATATCTTTTAAGTCTATTTCAAAGCTTTTTTTTGTAAAATATGTAAGTAGTATTTCAATTTCTTCATAATTATCTGGCAAGTTTTCATATGTTCCTAATTTATTTACCAGTACATCCATTAGCTTAGGATTATTCTTTTGCAAAATAACTAATTGTGTACTTAAATCTGGAAATTTAGAAATATATTGTATAAAATCAGGTCCTAATTTAAATATATCATCTTGAAAAATACCAAAATTAACATATCTTAGTGCATTTTCATCTTTCTTTAGCATATTTTTTAGTAGTTCTATTTTTTCTTGTGTGAAAACTCCTTTTTCAAAATATGTTAAAAAGTTTGCAGCGTCTGCAACGTAATTTAAGTGTTCAGCTACTTCTTCTACAATTGTTCCTTCAGTTTTTTGCAATCGCATTTTTATTTGTTCTATCACTTTTTGAATATTGTCTTTTCCAAGGGTAGAAAAAGAAATGTCAGAAAAATGTACAATTTTCATAAAATAACTATCACTAATATCTTCGCAATAAAAATTTTCTGTTTTTAGTCTTTCCATTATCATTTCTGTTAATTGATTCTTTGTATCTACATTTGGTATATTATGACCTAATAACATGAATAAATTTTTAGTAGAAAAATTTTTTAATATTTCATTATGATCTAAAAGATATCTTCCTAGCTGTGAGTATAAGATTTCTGGGTTCTCTGAATAAACATCCATTATTGGAACAGATTTATTATAACTTTTTATAGCATAATAGCATACTAAATCTTGCTCTTGTATTAATTTATCTACTATATCAATTTCCTTCATTTGTACCTCTATCTCATTATTTTATTAAATAATATCATAATGGCAATAAATTATCAAGGGTGAAAAAGGGGCCAGTCCCCTTTTTCACCCTTTTCCACTATTTAATATAAATATTTCCTTGATATATTGCCGCTACATATCCACTTGGTATTCTTAGCCATACATCATTTCCAACATTAATTACTTGCAAGGCAGTTACTCTAGTTCCTGATTTTAATGCAGCATTTTCTCCTGGTACAGCATGTTCCTTCCCATCAGCAGTAAGCTGGCTATACTTTTTCTGCTTTTTATCTGTTCCAGCACCTTCTCTTACTTTTAAATTAACCTGTAGTGTATAAGTTTTACCTACTGTATATTTAGTTGTATTTGCATTTGATAAATCACTTGATAAATAATTAGTAGGATCTACTGATGCATTATTTACATCCCTAACTTCAAAGTGCAAATGTGCACCTGTTGAATATCCTGTATTACCCATATACGCAATTACTGTACCTTTTGATACTTTTTGCCCATTTTTTACTTTTATACTTCCATATTTTAAATGTGCATATATTGTATACATACCATTATCATGTTTTATTTTTATATAGTTTCCGTAGATTTTTTGTCCTGATTTATAAGTGTTATAGTTAATATTAGATACAACTGAAACTACTTCACCTGCACTATGTGCTACAACATCATCTAAGGTATATCCCTCTCCTACTAAGTCTATTCCACCATGTGTTGTTCCTTTATATTTTTGAGTAACAACGCATTTTCCTTTTTTTAAAACTCTACAATTTACTGTCGCCACTTTATATTTCCTCCTCATATATTTCTACAAAATCGTCTTCGACTTCTTTCATTACTATATTTTCATAATCTTCTTCCAAAGTAATCCCTCCTATATTTATTATATGATTTAGTATTATTGCATGTTCACATTAAACAAAAGTAGGCAGATCCAAATTGTTTTTTTAGTATCAATTGTTAAATAATATTTATCAATAGGAATAAAACCTTTTTCATTTTTTTTAAGTTCTTTATACATCATCCTTTCTATTTTATTTTTAAATTTTTGTGAAATTTATAAGCGATTTGCTTACAGAAAAAATTGTTTAGATTTAAAATATTTTATAACAGATATTTTCTATTTTATATCCTCTTTCTTTTACTTCACCTTTCTTACCATTTTTAGTATTTTTAACATATTATATTTCATAGTATATTTCATCCCTATTTTTATTAAACCACTCTATTATTTCTTCAACTGCTGTTGGTTTAAAATATACCTGCCAATATTCATTTTTGCTTATATCTTTTATTATTGCAATATGTTCATCTTCGTAATAATGCTTATATGATATTTTATATCCCAAGTTTCGTGCTATTGCTCCTATTAAGTTTGAATGTGGTATCTTATTTTCTGAATATAATCCTAATTGTTCTGCTATATCTGATGCTAAGCAATAATTATTTTGAATTTTTATATCTATTTTTGACTTTAATTCTTCAATTTTATTTTGATTATTTAAAGCAATTACTTCTACTCTATTAATTTTCTGCTCATTTTTCTCAATTTCATCTAATGCTAATCTCATAAAATCAAATATATTTTTTGGAGTATTTATAATTAATCTATACCTTTTTTCAGTTTCAATAAAATATCTTCTTATCTTTCTACCAATTTCATTATTCTCTACCATACATAATTCTTTTGCCATATCTATTGTTAAATAGTATTCTGTTAATTTTGTTCCAAGATTATTTTCTCCACGTTTCACAAAATTGTGAAATGTGATAAAATCCTGATTTTTCAAGAAATTATACTTGTCTATCCTTTGTTTTATCCAGTCTGCAAATTGTCTTTTATTGCCTAATGCTTTATGCAACTCTCTTGCATTGATTAATCTTTCTTTTAAATTATTTTCATAAATTGGTATTAACCCCTCTTCTATTTTTTTAAGTTCTATTTTCATCATCCTCGTATTATATATTTATAGTATTTAAAGTCCACTATATAAGACTTATGATATACTTATCTAAGATACTGTGGAT
>CANQYS010000016.1 GCA_947628115.1 uncultured Clostridia bacterium
CCAACATTGTATCATAAGTTTTAATTATGTGTCTTTTTATTTTTCTAAAAACGGTAATTTAATTTTACCATTTTTAAATTTTCTTTTTTGTGAATGTATTAGTCAAATTTATAATATCATATAAGCATTAAACTTAGACTTGATTATTTTTTATTTTTATTATATATTATATTTTGCATGGAGGTAAAAATGGAAAGAAAAGAAGATGTTTTAAAAACAAAATATTTTAAAATACACACTGTAACAGATTTGAAAGATTTACTTTATCAATCAGCTAAAAAATATAAAAATAGGGATGCTTTTAAGTTGAAAAATAAAGATGGAAAAATATATAGTGTAAATTACACAAAATTTAAAAATGATGTAGAATCCTTAGGTTCTTCATTAATTGACTTAGGTTTAACAAACAAAGCTATTGCAATAATAGGTAAAAATAGTTATTCTTGGATTTCTTCATATTTTGCTTCTGCTATAATAGGCATAGCTGTCCCTATTGATAAAGAATTACACGTAGAAGATATGATAAACTTTATAAATATCTCTGAAGCTAAAGCTGTTATTGGAGATTCAAAATACATTAGAAATATTATAGATAATAAAACTAAATTAAATAATGATGTTATCTTTATAGATATGAATAGCACAAATGACAAAATTATAAAATTTGATGATTTAATTAATAAAGGATATACAATGATTGAAAATGGAAATACATCATTTAGTAACATTAAAATAAATCCAGATGACATGCATATTCTTTTATTTACTTCCGGTACTACTGGAAGTGCTAAAGGTATTTGTCTCTCACACAAAAATATTTGTTCTAATGTTATGTCTGTTGCACAAATTGTAAAGGTAGATCATACTACTACCGTTTTATCAATCTTGCCTATTCACCATACATATGAATGTACATTGGGTCATATTTTGCCTCTATATGGTGGAGGTACAATTACATATTGTGATGGTCTAAGATATATTAATAAAAATATAAATGAATATAAACCCTCATTTGTTATTTGTGTTCCTCTTTTATTAGAAAATATTCATAAAAAAATTGTAAATACTCTAAAAAAATCATTACCTAAAAAATATTTTGATAATGATAAACATTTTATTGATAATATGCCAGCACCTTTAAGATTTATTGTTAAGAAAAAAATTAAAAAGTCTCTCGGAGGAAATATAAAAACTTTTATAGTAGGAGCTGCTACTATTAATCCAAGTATAATAGAATCGTTCTATAAACTTGGTTTTAAGGCATTACAAGGTTATGGTTTAACCGAATGTTCCCCTTTAGTTGCAGGTAATAATGACATATTCTATAAAGCAGATTCGGTTGGTCTTCCTATACCAAATGTTGAATATAAAATTAACAATCCAGATAGTCAAGGAAATGGTGAGATAATAGTAAAAGGACCAAATGTAATGCTAGGATATTATAATGATCCAGAAGCTACAGATATGGTATTTAAAAAGGGTTGGTTTTATACTGGAGATTTAGGATATATTGACGAAAATGGTTTTTTATATATAACAGGCAGATGTAAAAGTGTTATAGTAACTCAAAATGGAAAAAATATTTATCCAGAAGAAATTGAATACTATTTAAATGAAAATCCTTTAATTTCAGAATGTATTGTCATTGGTGTTAATTATAAAAATGACAGAGAAACATATGTAACTGCGAAAATTTTCCCTAATTTTGAAGCTTTTAAAGAACTATTAAACACAGATAGCATAAAAGATAGTGATATAAATAAGCATATTAAGAAAGTTATATATGATATTAATAATAAATTACCTAATTATAAACATATTAAAAACTTTAAAATTGTAAAAGAACCTCTAGAAAAAACTACAACTCAAAAAATAAAAAGATTTGGTAACAATTTAAGTATGTAAGAAGCAAATTCAAAAGAAATGGTTATTACAGAATTTTAATATAATAGAAAAATAAAACTTTTCCTATTATATTAAAAAAGTTTCTAAATGAAAGGTTGTATTTCATTTAGAAACTTTTTTTATATATTGGTGTCTTCATCTATAAAATCGAATTCATCTTTAAATTTTTCTTTAAATATCTCAAATACAGTATTTAGTACTTCTTCATCATCTACACTAACGTATGACTCTTCTTCTGAATCTGTATCCTCTACTTTTAATATTACTACTTCTTCTGAATCTTCATCTTCATCTATTGGCAACAATATAACATATTCCTCATTTTCATATTCTATTAAATCTAAAAATTCAAACTTAACTTCTTTACCTTCTTCATCATTTAATACAATTATATTATCTAAATCATCATCTAATCCTTCCATATCATTATTTTCAAAATCCATTTATTTTGCTCCTTTCTAAATTTTATTTATATATTTTTAAAGTTAATATCTATTATATATTATTTTCTCTGTTCATATACGTTTCTAATATATATACTGCAGATATAGTATCGACAATTCCGTCTCTTTTTTCTTTTATTTAACCCTAAATCGTTCATAGTTCTATGCGCTTGTATAGTTGTAAGTCTTTCATCTACTACTTCTATTTTTATTTTATTATATTTACATTTTAATTTATGGATAAACATCTCCGTTATCTCTGCTCTTGAAGATTTATCTCCATTTAAAAGTAATGGCATTCCAACCACTATTATGTCAACATTAAACTTATTTATTATTTCATCTAATCTTGATAGCAGTTTTTTGTCATTTCCATTATAACTTATTGTTTCCAATCCTTGTGCTGTAATTCTTAATTCATCTGATAGTGCTATTCCTACTCTAACTTCTCCATAATCAATTCCCATTATACGCATATTATTCTTCTAATCCTATATAATTTTTTACCATTTTTTCTAGTAATTCATCTCTTTCAATCATTCTTATCAAATTTCTAGCATTTTTGTGACTAGTTATATATGTTGGATCTCCAGATAGTATATACCCAACAATTTGATTAATTGGATTATATCCTTTTTCATCTAAAGCTCCATATACTTCTTTTAATATGTCTTTTGCTTTTACATTCTTGTCTTTTTCCACTTTAAAATTCATAGTTTTATCACTTATCATATATTATCCTCCTATATAAAGTTAATATTACTTTCATCTTTATCGCAGTCATCTAAATATTCTTCAAGTTTTTTTGTTACCTCTTCTAAGCCTGTCCCTTTATAATATGTTGCTAACACAAAATTAGTTTTTGCAATAGCAAATTCCTCTTTTTTCTTCTTTTTTGTTATTGTTCCTATTTTTTTTGGCTCTATTTTGATACTTTCGATTTCATCTTTCATTGATTTTGTAAAACTCTCTACTCCCTCTATATCAACTCCAGAAAATACAATTGCAAATTTGGGTCCCATGTACCTTACAAATATATATTCAGAAGATATGCTTCTTTTTATAACATTACATATATCGATAATTAATTGAGTACCAGTATCCCTTCCAAGTTTTTCATTTATTTGTTCTATATTAATTATCTTAAACATACAAATTGTTGATTGTTCATATTTGTCTGCTATTCTTTTTCCTTTTCCATATAAATATTCAGCAGAATTTAAGCCTGTATTTTTGTCAATTCTATATATATTTTCTATTGTGTTTTGGTATGACACAGTTTTTAAAACTGCAACAATATTTTCTTTTACTATTCCAAGAACACTAGTATCTATATTATCAAATGCATGAGGTTCACTACTTTCTATAATCCAATATCCAATATATACATTATCTATATATAAAGGGAAAAACATTGCTGATTTTGCTCTCCCCATTTCCATTTTTTGGTAACTAAGTTTTTCATCTGGTCTATTTATAGTAATATATTTAGGTGTTGCTGTTGTTATACTATCCTTAAACATTTCATCTGTATGTAAATTTTTCATTGTTTCCCAATGCTTTTCATTTACATTAGATGCCTTTATAACATACTCTGCTCCATCAAAAACAACAATTGTAGAATATTTTATTGCAAATTTTTCTATCAATATATTATTTATAATTTCTAATTTATTATCAACTGATGAATCTTTTCCAATAGTGTCCAAAAATTCTTGTAATACATTTAAATTAGATATTTTATCATTAATATTACTAAAGGTTTTTATTTTTTTATATATTGAAAGATTATATATTATTAATCCTATTATTATAAATACTAGTACAAGTATAACTATTAAAAATGGACTCAAATTCTCACCTCTTATTGATATTTTCTTTTCATTTTATTTAAAGTATTGTTCATTTCATTAGAAAAATTATCTTTATATCTATCTTCTTTGTGCATGTATGATTGTTGATTATTTAGCAATGGGTATATCATATTTCCTAATTCATTTAGTGCTGATATAAATTGTTTCGTATATCCGTTTAATGATATTGAACATGTTATTAATGAATCTAAGTATTTTATATAGTTTTGTAATTCAAATGGTATTACACAATAATTTATTTTGTCTCTATCGAATAAATCCTTCATATATGTCATAGATGGATCATTATATTTAGATATTCCTCCAATTATAGTTTTTATTGGTACACTTTTTATATTTACCCCTTTATTAATAACGACTCTTAAATTCTCTTGTTTTAATATACCTTTTGACTGTAAATTTCTTAAAAATGCAGTTAAAGGCTGAATTGTTAAAACATCCATGCTTTGAACTAAATATAATTCTTGTGATGCTTTAAAATATTCCATTGGTGTATCAAAATCACAATCAATTAATACAACCGAATATTTTTTAATAAGAGTCCCTAATATAGATTTTACATCACTATAATCAGAGTTGTCTTCTGGTACAGAAGTATATATAGATAAATTTTTATTTACATTAATTCCTTCAGCAACACCATTTTTTAGCTTTTGTATGCAATTTTTTGCTATTGTAATTAGCTGCTCTTCACTATTTGTATATATATAATATGCATTTCTAGATTTAGTTAAATCCAATATAGCCGTTTGTACTCCTCTTGAAGCTAATAAATGTGCCACATTATTTACTATAAACGATGTACCATTCTTTGTTGTTCCAACAAAACTTACTATTTTCTTATCTTTTGTAATTAAAGTACTAAAATCATATTCAATTGGTTTATAATTAGTTTCTGTTAATCCATTATTTTCTTCGATATCGAATAAGTTTATATCTTCTTTACTATTGTCATTTTCTATATTTTTATTTTCTAAATCAAATAAATTTATATCTTCATTACTATTCTTTTCTATATCCTCATCTTCAAGATTAAATAAATTTATATCTTCTTTATTAGTTGTATCTTTACTAATTGATTTTTTCATTTGTGCATCATCTATATCATCTAAATTAAATAAATCTATTGATTCTTCTTCGTCATTCTGTATTTCATTTATATCGTTATTCATAGATAAATTCTTTTTAGGTCTTCCTCTTCCTCTTTTTGGTTTATCTTCTTTTTCTTCAAAATTAGGACTATTTTTTCTAGGTCTTCCTCTTCCTCTTTTTGTTTGTTCGATATTATCTTCTATTCCACCAAATAAATCATTACCTATATCTAATTCTTTATTAGCTATTTCATTTACATCAGCAGTTGGTTCACTCTTAGGAGTTTCTTGTTTTATAAGTCTTTTTACTTGAGATTTGTTAACACCAGAAGGAATTATAATTGGCTTTGTTATTTGTGATTTTTTAGATTCTTGCTCTAACATTTCAACTTTAAAGCCTTCTTGTTTTTTACTTTGTTCTTTCTTTACACTATATTGATTTAACTTACTCCTATTTGTAGTTGTGCCAGAGCCATTTGCTACTAATTCTTGATATTTAGGAGATTTTTCTTCTAAAACAGCTTTTACACCTATAGGTAGATAACGTATTATAATTTTTAATTGATTATCATTATATTGTAAAACAATGTTATTAAAGCTATCTACATACTTGTCCTCATTCTTTCCTAATCTTTTATAATGTGCTAAAATATTTTGTACTTCTGTCTCACTAACACTATCTTCACTTTCTACTTGGTAATTTACATTTTCTGCTTCAATTTTATAATATATTTTTGCTTCTCTTTTAGTTCTTGGTTTATTTATCAACTTGCATACTTCATCTATACTCCTATCTTGACCTATTATAGCATTATATATACCTATTCCAAACAATTTTATAAGCATTTCATCTGTCTTGTTCCTTCTGTCAGTACAAATTAGTATAATATTTGTATCATTACCTTTTGAATTAACAGCTTCATCACTTATGTTATCTAACTTATCAAATAAAAATTTGTCTATTGTATCATAATTATTATTAGCAAATGGTTCTAAATCTTCACTTATTACCACTCTATCATAAGTTTTATCTTTTTGTAATTCTTTTAAAATTGCATTAAAGTAATATACATTTTTATATGATAGTATTTCTTTATATTGTTTTTGGTATTTTTGTACAATAGCATTAGAAATCTCATCATTATTAACTGCAAATAAAACTTTCATGCTTTAATCCCCCCACCCTCTTATTACTATTGCAAATATAAGTGGCAAAACTTGACATATAACTAATATTGTTATAAAAGCTACTATCATATTAAATCCTTTGTGTTTTGAATCTAATCTTCTTGTTCCTAATACATATTGATATAGAGCACCAATAGCTATACCTGTAAAACATAATGGTATACTAAATATTCTAATTTTATTTAAGGCATAAGCTACGGTTCCATATTCTGATCCATATTTTCTTGAGTATTCATCAATTTCACTTTTAGTTTTTTCCTTCATTTCTATTAACTCACTAGCTGTATTTGTATCCATAGTATCTATTTGCTCTGCTTTAACTATTGTTCCACAAGATAACAATACTATTATTAATAGTATTATTGATAATGCAAGTTTTCTCATTCTATTTTGTCCCTCCTTAACTCACTCTTCTTTACTTATAACATCATACAATATTATAAAAAAAATATCAAGAAAATTATTTATTTTTTATAATATTTTATTATAATTTCTGAACAAACAAAAAGCACCCTTTAAAGGTGCTTTTTTATACTTTATTTATTATTCTGCTGATTCACTAGTTTCCTCAGCTTCAGGAGCTTCATAAGCTTCTAAAATAGCTGATTGAATTTTTTCTCTTGTTTCAGCATTGATTGGATGAGCTATATCTTTAAATTCTCCGTTTGGAGTTTTTCTACTTGGCATAGCTATAAATAATCCATTTTGGCTTTCGATAACTTTTATATCGTGGATTACGAATTCATTATCGAATGTTACAGAAGCAACAGCTTTCATTCTGTTTTCTGAATTTACTTTTCTTAAACGTACATCTGTTATTTGCATTTTTGTGCACCGCCTTCCAATTGTTTTTATTATTATACATGTTTTATTATGTACAATATTATATTCGCCAAAAAATGTTTTTTTCCTTCCTTATTTTACAATATTATTTTGTATTTGTTATAAGTCACATTTTTATTAATATAACATATTATATACAAATCGTTCTATTTTATACTCTACTTAATTTTAAATTATAATTAGAATAAATTTTTCCTTAATTATTGAATTTTTTTTATTTAACATATATAATTTTTACGGTAAGAAAGGTGTTGGCTAAAATGATAAATTCTAATATTAATACTATTGAAAATTTAAAAAAATACAAACACATACATATGATTGGTATTGGTGGAATAAGTATGAGCGGGATTGCAGAAATTTTACACAATTTTGGAATATTTGTTACTGGCTCTGACTGCACTAGAAGCAAAATTACCGATAGATTATCAAGTAGAGGTATTTTTGTTTCTATTGGTCATGAAACAAATTTAGTTAAAAAAGCTGATCTTGTAGTATATTCTGCGGCAGTTAAACAAAATGACCCAGAACTAATAGAAGCAAAGAATAATAATATAAAAGTTATAGAAAGGTGCGATTTTGTAGGCTATTTAACTAGAATATATAAAGATACAATTGGTATTGCTGGAACTCATGGAAAAACAACTACTACATCAATGGTTTCTTTATGTTTTTTAGAAGCTGGGCTTGATCCTACTATTCAAGTTGGTGCAATTTTAAAAGAAATAAACGGAAATAATAGGGTTGGAAACAGCGATTATTTTATTTTAGAATCTTGTGAATATGTTGAAAGCTTTTTAAAATTTAGTCCTAAATCCACCATTGTATTAAACATAGATAATGATCATCTAGATTACTTTAAAAATATAGAAAACATTAAAAAAGCATTTTCAAAATATGTAGCTCTTCTTCCTTACGATGGATTACTAGTTATAAATGCAGATGATCAAAACTGTTTAGAACTCCGTTCATCAACAGAAGCCAAGGTTATAACTTTTGCAATTAATAACGAAAAAGCAAATTTTGTAGCAAGAAATATAAATTTTGATATAAATGGTTATTACAAATTTGATGTTTACTATAATAATAACTACTTTGCCGAAATTAAACTATCTGTCCCAGGACTTCATAATGTATTAAATGCTTTGGCTTGTATTGCGCTTTGTTCTGCATATGGAATAAATAAATATATTATTAAATCTGCACTTTTAAAATTTACTGGTGCGAATCGTAGGTTTGAGTTAGTAGGTTCATACCAAAATATAAGTATTTATGACGACTATGCACATCATCCTAGAGAAATATTAGCAACAGCAAATGCATTAAAAAATAAAAAATACCGTCAGTCTTGGGTAGTATTTCAACCACATACATATAGTAGAACTAAATTATTATTAGATGATTTTGCAAATGTTTTAACAAATTTTGATAATATTATAATTACAGATATATATGCAGCTCGTGAAACAAATACTTACAATATATCCTCTAAAGATTTAGTTGATAAAATAAATCTTTTAGGAAAAGATGCTATTTATATATCTAATTTTGATGACATAACAAAATATATAAAAGAGCGTGCTTGTCCTAATGACATTATTTTAACTATAGGTGCAGGTACAGTTACAGAAATAGGTCGAAAAATACTAAAACAATAAAAGCACTCAGTGATGGTGCTTTTATTATTTCTATTTTATTTTATAAAACAAATTCCAATTACAATTATACCTATTATTATCCTATAAATTGCAAATACTTTGAAACTTCCCTTTTTTAAGTAATCTAATAAGAATTTTATTACTATCATTCCTACAATAAAGCTCATTATTACACCCATAGCAAAAGCTATAATTCCTACCATGTCTGCCACTAAAAAATATTCTATAAAATCCTTTAATTTAAATACTGTTGCTGCTAAAACTATTGGTGCTGATAGCATAAATGAATATTTTGCAACAGCTTCTCTTTTTACTCCTAGTGCTCTTCCTGTGGTCATTGTAATTCCTGATCTTGACACTCCTGGTATAAAAGCTAATGACTGTGACAATCCTATTATAAACGTTTGTTTAAATGTCATATCTTTGTAATCAGTTTCTTTTTTTGCATTCTTATCTATTAAATATAATATAATACCCATAATTATTAATGCTATTGCTATTATCATAGGCTTTGTTAATAATTCTTCCGCATATTTATCTAATATAAAACCTATAATTCCTCCTGGCAATGTAGCAATAACTATGTACCAAAACATTTTTCCTTGGATAGTTTTTTCTTTTTTTATAACAAAATTATACCCACCTACTATTAACTCAATCCAATCTTTAAAAAAGAAAATTCCTATTGCAAGTAGTGTTCCAAAATGTAATGCAACATCAAATGACTCTGGAATCTCCCAATTAAAAATCCATGGTATAAGAAACAAATGTGCTGAACTCGATATTGGTAAAAGCTCAGTTAATCCTTGAACTATTCCTAATATTATTGATTGAATTATGCTCATATATTCCTCCTTTTAAGCTTTTAATACTTTACCGCAATTTATCTAAATTTCAAATACTTTTTTAAATGTCTGTTTAATATATCTTGCAGCAGTATATGGTGCTACTTTTCCTGGCAATCCTAATGCTTTAACAACTTTTATATTATACTCTTTTGCTTTTTCAAAATCAATTCCTCCAGGACTAGATGCAAGTTCAATAATTAAAGTCTTTTTATTTCTTAAATATTCTAATTTCTTTGAATCTAATATTTGTACTGGTATTGTATTAAAAATTATATCATATTCATTATTTAAGTTTTTTTCTAATTCATTTATATATATCTCTTTGTATCCATATGCTTTAATCCATGCAATGTCACTTTCTTTTCTAGCCATACATGAAACATTTGCTCCTAAACATTTTAATGTTTTAGACAATAATTTTCCTATTCTTCCAAATCCTAAAACTAAGCAATTACTACTATGTATTGTAAATTCTGTTTCCTCCATTGCAATTTGTACAGCTCCTTCTACTGTTGGAATTATATTTAATATCGTTAATTCTTCGTATTCTAGTAAATCTACTATTTTAATATTATTTTTTTTAGCATTATCTACTATATTTTGTTTTACTCCTCCAACAATTAAGGTATTATTTTGTATATTTTCCAATAATTCTTCAACTTGTATTTGTTCATTAGTAAATGGAGTATTAACATATACTCCATTCTTTGAAAATGGTATCCCACTTATTATACACTGGCAATTGCTATTTATTTCTTGTATTTTATTGCATTTTATTATGTTTTTATTTAAAAAATTATATTTATCTAATGCGTACGTATAAATTATATATCCATCTTCTGCTAGTATTTCAGCTAATCTTATAATTCTTAAATCTCCACCTATAATTCCTACTTTTTTGTTCATACAATCACTCTTTCTATTATAATATATTACTATATTATTTAGGAATTATAAATTTATGAATAGTGCTATTTAATATTTTTTTTTAACTTATTTTCTTTTTCATTCAAAATTTTAGTTAAATTATATGTATTATCTAAATAATCTGAAATTGCTTTTTCTTTTTCCGTTTCTATATTTTCGTTTATCTCTGTAGAAATTGGCTTTTTTATTTCTTGTTTAATTGGTATAAAAATTGGCTCTTTTTCTATAATTTCATAAAATTTAGGATTAATTTCAATTGATTTATTTATATATACCTTAGCCTTGTTTTTATTATTTTTTATTAAATATATTTTTGCAAGTTGATAGTACGATTTTGCCTCTGTTTCTCCATATATACTCTGGCTAAAATATCTTTCTGCACTTTCTATGTCTCTATATAGCAGTGCTATTTGTCCTAATCTATAATAAGAATTATATAAATCAGAATTTATTTCTACAGCCTTTTTAAAGCAGTCTTTTGCAAGAGAAAATTCATTTATTCTGCTATATGATAATCCTAAATTATAATATAAATCTGAATCTTCTGGATTGTATCTAATTGCTTCAATATACACATGCGCCGCTTCTTTAAACTTTTCTTTTTCTATTAATAAATCTCCGCAATGCTTTACTTGCCTTGCATAATTCCGGCTTTTTCTTAACTAATTCTTTTAGCATTTGAATTGATTCGTCTTTTTTTCCTAAGTCATTTAATAGTTCAGAAATCTTAAAGTAAGAATTATAATCATTTCCTTTTATATCCAAAACTTTTACATATTCATCAATAGCCTTTCTCATTCCACCCTCTTTTTCGTATATCTCTGCAAGCATCTTATGTCCTCTATAACTTTTATCATATTTAGAGACTAAATTAAATAAACATTCCTTAGCTTTTTTTCTATTTCCGAAACTTAAAAACATTCTACTTGTTAATGTTAATATTATCTCGCTAAAGTTTACTCCTTTATTTTCAAGTATTAGAATCGCTAAAGGCACAATAATACATAAAACATAAATTATTAATTTAAATGCTATTTCTGAAAAAATATTGAATAATATATGTACAAAATTAAGTAATATTCCAACTGCTTGTATTATTAAAACAACTAAATATGTAGTATCATTCTTTTTTATTAATTTAAATATAAAAACATAGAAAAATAGTAAAAAAGCAATCAAGCTAATCATAATTTTTTCAATCATATTATATTGTTCTCCTTATTCTCCAAATTTTGTTTTATAATTAGTTATTGCATCTTGTATAATCTTTTCTGCATCCTGTCTACCTAAAACTTTTTCTACTACCGTTTGTTTATTCTCTAACTGTTTATATACTTCAAAAAAATGCATTATTTCTGAAGATATATGACTTGGTACCTCAGATATATCTTTATATACATTTAAAAAAGGATCTTTTTTTGCAACAGCAATTATTTTTTCATCATTTTGTTCAGAATCAATCATAGTTATTACTCCAATTGGATAACATTCAACCAATGTCATTGGGTCAATATTTTCTTGGCATAATACCAACACATCTAATGGATCATTATCATCTGCGTATGTTCTTGGAATAAAACCATAATTTGCGGGATAATGTGTTGCGGTATAAAGTACTCTATCAAGTCTTAACATCCCAGTTTCCTTATCTAATTCATATTTATTTTTTCCACCTTTTGTAATTTCGATAACAGCTATAAAATCTTCTGGTTTAATTCTATCTTCATTTATATCACGCCATATGTTCATAAATGTCTCCCTTCAAATTTTATTATTTTACTAATATATTTATTTTAATTCATTTTTAGCAAAATGTCCATATTGTATTTTGTTTTTATTTAGGATATTTTTTCTATCCATCCTGTTACTATTTTTTCATTTTTTGTTACTGCTATCAATTTTTTAAATTTTCATTAATAAAGCATTGACAAATTCGTAAAAATTATTTAAAATAATATACATGACCTAAGTGGTGGATGTAGCTCAGTTGGTTAGAGCGCTGGTTTGTGGCACCAGAGGCCGTGGGTTCGAGTCCCATCTTCCACCCCACAGCATCATAACTATCAAACCATTTAAGTATATATTGGGGTGTAGCCAAGTGGTAAGGCACCAGACTTTGACTCTGGCATGCGGCGGTTCGAATCCTCCCACCCCAGCCAATAACGTTTCTGCTCGAACTTTTTTTGACAGGAACATATATAAAAAAAATCATTCAGCAAATGAATGTTTTTTTTGTTTGCTTTTAAATTGTTTAGATATTGATAAAAAATGTTAAAAATGTTAAAATTAAAATAGAATTTATATGAAAATATAGAAAGAAGCACAGATATATGAGTTTAACTAAAGAGAGAATAAAACAGATTTTCTTTAATGATACAGACCTAATAAAATTTGTAAATGAAGACTTACAAAGACAAATACTAGAGATTGCAATTGAAGAAGACTTTTCGGTATTAGAAAGTGTTTGGAAAGAAGTTTCAGAAAATTTACAAAGGGAATATTTAACAGAAGTTCTTGAAATGGATACGTATGGGGATTCATTTTTTGTATCTTCCTTATGGTGCACAACTCAAAAGCAAGTACAAGAAGATAACCCAGAAATATTTTTAGAAATAATCAGTCAAATACACAGAGATAATGACTCTCTGGAAATAGTTATGGAAAATACAAGTGAAAATTTGTTAGAAAAGGTTATTCAACCATTATTACAAATAAATAATTTGCAAAACTTACCTATAAGTCCAACACTAGCTCAAAAAATAATCGATACTACAAGTTGTGATATACCTATAGTACTTACAATAAAAGATGCATCTGAATTATCTGTTGAACAATTAGAATATTTTGAAGCATCACTAAAAATTCAAGCCATTAGAATAGGAAATGACAAATATGAAATAGACACATATAAAACTTGTCGAAAAAAGATTAATGAAAAATTAAAAGGAATAGATTTACATGCTAATCAAGGTAATCCTAATAGAGAGAAATATATATTTGGGCAAGTAATAAAGCGACTAGCAAATGATATTTGCTATGATTATGAACTATGTGAAAAAGAGAAAAGCGGAGAAGCAACAGATGAAGATAGTAAAAATGCTAGAAATTTAGTTGGAGGATTAGTTATTGGAAAATGCGTATGTGTTGGAGATGCAGAAAATGTAAGAAATGTTTTTGCTTGCTGTGGGATTGAGTGTATAAATTTAGGTGGAGATGACCATATGTGGAACCAAATAAAATTGGATGGTGAATGGTTTAATATGGATTTTACATGGAGTCGAGAAGGAATATTAAATATGGGAGAACTTCAATATTTATTAAAAAGTGATGAAGATTTTGAAGAACATAAATCTTCATTGCCTGAAAAGAAAAAATGTAGTAGAACTATTCCTGTAAATGAATTAATTAAATACATATATGGACAACGATTTAAAATAAGCCCAGAACATATTGCTAATGTAGGAAGAAGCTTTTGCAATCAACATCCAGGAAATTTACAACAAAGAATTAATCAAGTTAAAAAATATTTAACAATAGATAATAGAGGAGATATAATGAGAAATGAATAATTTTTCAAAGAGTTTAGTTGAAGCAGACGTTTTGCTAAATCAATTAGAACGAGAATATAAAGATAAAATACCTAATTCATTTTGGAAATATATACAAGAAAATAAAGATAAAAATTATAAGTTTTATATTGATTTTAGCAAGAACTTAGAAAATCAAAATATCATGCCTGACACTATAGCGATTTTAACTTATGTAAATATAGAATATTTATTAAATGAAGAACAGAATAAAGTTTTCAACCAAATGCTACAAGAAGATGAAAAAATCTCCGAGTTAAGGAAAAAAGAAAAATATAGTATAGATATCTTCAATAAGAAGCAGAAGGAGAAAAAATTAAATTCTAATTTTCCTATTGTAATAAATGAAAAGTGGTATATAAAAATAATTAATCAAATTAAAAAAATTTTTATAAAATAAATAATATATTATAAAAGGCAGTGCTCAATATATGAGCTCTGATACTATTGGCAATCTTTGATTGTATAGTTGGGTCAGATTCTTATAAAGTGTACTTAATTAATTCTTACTGGGTTAGGACTTATTTCAGTGAAAAAGTCTTAAAATTATAATGAATATTATTTTAACTGTTTCATATCTGTGTTATTCAAAATTTGCATTTGTGATATTGCAATTTTATTTAACTTCTCAAGTCTTTCAGATTGTTTTAATCCTTCATTTATAAAAACAGAATTTAAGTTTTCCAAATTTGCTAAACATATTAATTCATTAATTGTTGCATAATCTCTTATATTACCTTCTAGATTAGAATTTTTTGTACGCCACTCTTTTGCAGTCATTCCAAATAAAGCCATATTTAAAACATCAGCTTTTCTGCATAAACAAAATTAATTTTTTTCTGTCCATTATTTAACACTAATTTTATAACTATTTAAACCTGCTTTACTTTTAATTATGGCAAATTCGCCATAATTAAAATTTGGATTATGAATTTCTTTCCAAATTACTAAAAACTCAACAGTTTAATATTAATTATTCACTATTAATTTTTAAAAAAGTTTATATATACTAAAAACCTCTTAAGATAAAATCTTAGAGGTTTTTATTTTAGTTCAATGTCAATAGTTGAGGTGAAATATCTGTAAAATTGCTTTACATCAGCTTTTATTCAACTCTTGCAAGTATTATAGTCCTTGCCTTAGCGTCATCTGTACAAGTTGATAAAGTAACTTCTATTGCTCCATTTGTATCTCTATTGTAGAAACTTGTATCTTGTTCACTTGTTTCGAATATTTTATATATTGTATATGTAAGTTCATTACCCGAGTTATCTTTAATTTTTATTTTATCACCTGTAGATAATTTCTTATTATCTGAAAAGAATTGTCCATTTCTATAGTTATGTCCAATTATAACAACATTTCCTGGTTGATTTAATTGTGGATTACTAGGATATAATATTGCAACTGCTGTATTTAATGATTCAGGTGTTACAGTATCTAATATTGGTTCTTTAACACTAGTTTTTGGTATTGTTATATATCCCAACATAACGAATCCTTTATAATATGTTTTTTTCTTTACTTTAGTATCTGAAGACTGATTCTGATTAGGGTCTGTAGGCTCTATATCCATCCCTAAATTTTTATTTTCGTCTTGTTCTTCATTTTCAGTTAAATTCCTATCGAATTCAGCAATAGCCTCCTTTGTCTCTTTTTCATTTATATGTGGTTTTATTATATAATTATAGGTCAAAAATCCAAGTCCAACTAATATTATAACAACTAAAACTATTAAAATTGCAGTTAAAATGTTTCCATATTTATTAGCTGACATATAACCACCTCCGATTTATATATATATTATAACATATATTTTTATATTTTGATATATTTATTCACAAATTTTAGTTCCTAATTTTTTTCCCCCTAATATGTGAAAATGTAAATGTTGTACTTCTTGTCCTCCATCTTTACCACAATTTACAACAATCCTAAAGCCATTTTCGTTTATTTTTTCTTGTTTTGCAATTTTATTTATTACTGTATAAATTTTCCCTATTAGTAATTCATCCTTTTCTTCTAAATCTATTAAAGATGAAATATGTTTTTTAGGAATTACTAATATATGAACTGGTGCTAAAGGATTAATATCTCTAAATGCAATTATATCACTATCTTCATAAACTATATTTGAAGAAATTTCTTTTTTTATTATTTTACAAAATATGCAATCTTCCATTTTCTTCTCTCCTTTATTTTTACTCTAATACTGCCTTTATTCTACGAACTCCTGATGATGATGCTTCTTCTTTTTTTATTTTGAAATGTCCTAATTCCTTTGTATTTTTAACGTGAGGACCTCCACATAATTCTAATGATACATCTCCAATTTTATATACTGATACTATATCTCCATATTTTTCTATAAACATTGCTTCTGCTCCAAGTTTTAGAGCCTCTTCTTTTTTCATTTCCATTTTTTCTACTGGTATTGCATCATTAATATATTTATTTACTAATTCTTCTGCTTTTTGTTTTTCTTCATCTGTCATTTTTGTAGGATGCGAAAAGTCAAATCTCATTCTTTCAGCTGTTATATTACTTCCTTTTTGATGAACATGTGATCCTAAAACCTGTTTTAATGCAGCATTTAAAAGATGTGTTGCTGTATGATATTTTGTTTCCATTTCTCCTGTAGATGCAAGTCCACCTTTAAATTTACCAGTTGAACCCTGTCTTGATTTTTCTTGATGTTCTGCAAATTTTTCTTTAAATCCTTCTGTATCCACTTTTAAATTTAATTCTGTAGCTAATTCCTGTGTAAGTTCTATTGGAAATCCAAATGTGTCATATAGTCTAAATGCAACATCTTTATTTATTGTATTTCCAGTTAAATTTTTAACTACTTTTTCAAATTCTTTTAATCCATGCTCCAATGTTCTATTAAATTTTAATTTTTCGTTTTTTAAAGTTTCTAAAATATCATTTTTATTTCTTTCAAGTTCATTATAGTATTTTGAATATTTATTAATTATTAAACTTGATAATTCTTGCTCCCAATTACTATTAATATCTATGTTTAGCTTTTTAGCATATCTAATTGTTCTTCTTATTAACCTTCTTAATATATACCCTTGATCTGTATTAGATGGTTTAATTCCTGAATCATCACCTGCTATCATTACAATAGCTCTTATATGATCTGCAATAATTCTCATACTTTTTTTGTTTTTTTCGTCATCATATGATAAATTTGATATTTCTTCAATTTTTTGAATTACATCTTTCCATACAGAAGATTTATAGTTGTCTGTAACTCCTTCTAATATTGCTGTAACTCTTTCTACTCCAAGTCCTGTATCTACATTTTTATTTTTTAGGGACGTAAAGTTTCCATCTTCCCCATGGTTATATTGCATAAATACATTATTCCATATTTCTACCCAATTTTCATCATTTGGATCAAATTTTTCTGGAATTTCTTCATTGCTTCTCCAATAAAAAATTTCTGTGTCCGGTCCACATGGTCCTGTAAGTTCCATGTTTGGCCACCAATTATGCTCATCATCTAAAAATGCTATTCTTTCTTTTTTTATTCCTAATTCTTCCCATATTTTTGCTGATTCATTGTCTGCTGGTACAATGTTATTTCCTTTAAATACACTAACTGCTAATCTTTCTATTGGAATATTTAAATGTTTTGTTAATAATTCAAAACTCCAGGAAATTGATTCTTTTTTAAAATAGTCTCCTAAAGACCAGTTCCCTAACATTTCAAAAAATGTATGATGAGTAGTGTCACCTATTGAATCTAAATCGTTTGTTCTAAAACATTTTTGAACATCTGCAAGTCTTTTTCCCTCTGGATGAGGCTCACCTTTTAAATATGGTACTAATGGTTGCATACCTGCTGTATTGAACAAACATGTAGGATCATTTTCTGGAATAATTGGTGCACTTGGAATAATTTTATGACCTTTACTTTCAAAAAATTTTAAATATGTATCTTTTAAATCTATTTTATTCATATGTTCCTCCTTTAAACGTATATATTATATCGACTTTTTGTCCTATTTACAAGCATTTTTGATATTTTATTAAACATATTGTAATTTGTGTGTTTCAGGTGAATTCAGGACAGTCCCAAAAATCCCCTCACACAAAATTACAATTTGTCTTTTGTTTTCAAAATTAATTAAAATCTATTTTCAATTTTTTTGTCAAATTTATGCATAAATTTCACATGGAAACAAATAATAAAGTTAAATTCAAAATAAAGCAAAGGAGGGAAAATTTTGAAAGCAACAGGTGTAGTAAGAAGAATAGATGATTTAGGTAGAATTGTTATACCTAAAGAAATAAGAAGAACATTACGTATAAAAGAAGGTGATCCTTTAGAAATCTTTACAGATAAGGAAGGTGAAGTTATACTTAAAAAGTATTCTCCAATAGGTGAACTTTCTGAATTTGCAACTGGTTATGCAGAAACATTATCTAAAACCACCGGCCATATTGCATGTATTACAGATAAAGACTCTGTTATTGCAGTATCTGGTGGTTCAAAAAAAGAATTCTTAGAACAATCATTAAGCCCAGAACTAGAAAAAGTAATGGAAAATAAAGAAGTATATACAAGTAAAGAAAATAATGAAATAGCCTTGCCAATTACACAAAATGATAATAAAGAAAGAAAATATAATTCTCAAGTTATTTATCCAATAATATCTGATGGGGATGTAATTCGGAAGTGTTATTTTACTTTCAAAAGAGCAAAATACTAAAATGGGAGATACTGAATTAAAAGTAGTTCAGTCAGCTGCTGGTTTTCTTAGTAGTCAAATGGAAATTTAAAAATTAAAACCAAGGGATTTTCTCCTTTGGTTATTTTTTTATTTCTACTTGACCAAATCTTTTATTAGCTATAAAATTAAAATATACTAATATTTTATAATTTTAGGAGATACAAATGAAAGAAGAATTTAATTTTTATAGTAAAACTAACTTAAAATCATACAATTTAAACGAAACAATGAGATATCAATTAGGAATGTTAGATTCATTAGATGCTTTCACAAGAGTTCATTCCGAAAATGTTGCAAATATTACTTGTCGTTTATGTGAATACATGCATATGGATGCTACTTTTACAGTTTATTGTACAACTTGTGCTTATTTACACGATATTGGAAAATTATTTATTCCTCCAAAAATTTTGCAAAAAAATGGTTCTTTAACAGATGAAGAATATAAGGTTATAAAAACACATACTACTATTGGATATAAAATGTGTATGGATGACCCAAAACTACGTCCATATTCTGCTGGCCCAAAATATCATCATGAAGCATTAAATGGAACTGGTTATCCCGAAGGTTTGTTTAAAAAAGATATTCCAATTGAAGGTCAAATTATTAGAGTCGCCGATGAATTTGATGCTATAGTTAGTAAAAGGCAATATAAAACACATATAGGTATTACTGATACTTTAAAGCTTTTAATTGAAGAAGCACAACCTACTATTCCTAAATCTGTAGCCTTAAAAAGTATGGAAGAAAACACAAAAATAGGAAAATTAAATCCTAGAGTTGTAAGAGCACTATTTAAAGTTGTAATAGATGATATTAATTATGAAATAAGTTGTATATTTGACTATACAAAATATTTGGATGAACAAATTAAAAGATTAGAAAAAATTAATGAATATAATATAAAAAAAGAACAAACAAAAAAAGAAAAAAAGAAAGAATATTATACTGCTTGTATGCAATTAATGTTTGAAAAAGGTGAAGATTTTAGAAATTATAAATATGTTTTAGAAGAATATAGAACAGCTTATCTTAAAAGAAAAGAAATTATTGATAATCTATTCGATGAAATTAAAGTAATAAAAAAACTAAGAGTTTAAATACTCTTAATTTTATTACTTTGTAATTTCTAAATATTCTGGCGACATATTTCTAAGATTTTGAACTATTTCTATTAAACTACGAATTAGATAATCAACATCTTCTTTCGTATTTTCATCTCCAAATGTTACTCGTAATGACCCACGAGCTAATTCATCTTCTAATCCTATAGCAAGAAGAACATGTGAAGGATCAACTGATCCTGTACTACAAGCAGAACCTGTAGATGCACATATACCCTTTGAATCTAAATTTAATAAAAGTGATTCTCCATCTACATACCTAAAAGATATATTGCTATTACCTGGTAATCTTTTTGTTTTATGTCCATTTAATTTTATATATGGAATTTTCTCCTCTACTTTTGATATATAATAATCTCTTAAATTTATCAATTTATTATTATATTCATCAAAATTCTGATAAGCAATTTCTATTGCCTTTCCTAATCCAACTATTCCTGCTACATTTTCGGTTCCAGCCCTTAAATTTTTTTCTTGATGTCCTCCATCTTGCAATTTGCAACAATTAACTCCATTTCTTATATATAATGCTCCTACTCCTTTTGGTCCATAAAATTTATGTGCAGACATTGATAATAAGTCTATATTCATTCTATTAACATCTATTCTCACATTTCCAATTGCTTGAACACTATCTGTATGAAATAAAACTTTATGCTTTTTAGCAATTTCTCCTATTTCCTTTATTGGCTCTATTGTACCTATTTCATTATTAGCAAACATTATACTTATTAAAATTGTATCCTTAGTTATAGAATTCTCTAATTCTTGTAAATTTATTAATCCATTTTCATCTACATTTAAATATGTTATATTAAAACCCTCATTCTGTAATGTTCTGCATGTATTTAAAACAGCTGGATGTTCTATCTTACTAGTTATTATGTGATTTCCCTTTTCCTTGTTTACATATGCAATACCTTTTATTGCTAAATTATCACTTTCGCTTCCACATCCAGTAAAATATATTTCTTTTGGATTACAATTTATAGCATGAGCAACTTTACTTCTTGCTTCGTCTATAGCTCTTTTTGATTTTCTTCCTATATCATATATAGAAGATGCATTACCATATTCTATATTAAAATATGGTAACATTTCTTTTAACACTTCCTCTTTAACTGCTGTAGTTGCAGCATGATCAAAATATCTAATTTTATTCATTTTCTCTCCCCTATAAATTATTTTATTAATTTATATTATATTTTATACCTATTTTCAAAAAAATTATTCTTTGCATTTTTATGTGAACTGTGCTATAATTGTAATGTATTTATTTATTTTGGAGGTATCAATGGGAAAAGTTGAAAACTTAATAAAAGAAGTTGCTAGTAATATACCGCAAAACTTATCTACAAATGAAACAATAAGGTACGCTTATTTATATATAGGTAAGAAAATGAAAAAAGATATAAAATTTTTTTATGGTACTCCTGAAAGAAAACAAGCAATATATAATAAAGATGTGGATATATTGTCTAAAAATGATTTTTCTGTTATATGTAGAACTATTGGACAAATATACCAAGAGGCTTTTAAAAGATTTTGTATTGAATGCAAATTACTCTCAGCACCTTCCTCATCCTCAATAAAGCACATAGATTTAGCAGTAAAAGGGGATAATGATGCTTGGTATCATTTGAACCCTATGTTTGATTTGTTTAAGATTCAAATGGGTTGTAAAACTGTTAAATTTGCAAATCAAACATCAAAATATCCAGAAATGAATTTTTCTTTTATTTCCCCTGAGGAGTTAAAAAGAATTGATGATAAATTAGGTTATACTTGGCACGGAATGTATACAGACGAAGTTTTTGATACTTTAAGAGAAGAAATTTTAAATAGAGGTGAATTTAAAAGACATTTAAAAGAAAGATTTCCTGATATGAATCCTAGAGATTTAACATATGATTTTTGTATACAATATAAACTTGAATTTATATTACATCACCTAAATTATAGTGATTGTTTTACTCGGATACATTGAGGCTAAAAATTACTATGACTACGTTAGAAAAACCATTTTTAATAAGCATGAGCAAAAACTTGTAACAAGAAGAACTGTTTGTAAAATTAATTCCACAAAAAGGAAAAAAGATTACTATGTTTTATTTGATATTAAAAATTCTCAAAATGCACATGTTTATTACTTTATAAATCCATCTTCTGGTGAATATAATAAAACTACTGATATTGTTGAATATATGAGTTCTAATAATTTTCAATTTATGCGTGATTGTCCTGGTGAATTAGAACTGGGTGAAAAATAATATTGAAAAAATTATATAAAATTAAGAAGTATAAAATACTTCTTAATTTTGATTCCATCTTGCAACTTTTATATTTTTATATTTATCAAGAACATCCATATACTTTTGATATTCATCTTCCCATAATAAATTAGGTACTTTATCAAATGCGTCAAATACTTTTTCAGCTTCTGATAAAAAAATTAATTGTTCTTGTGCTGTTAATCTTTCATATCTTTTTGCAAATCTATATAATTTATCTAAAGTTTGATTTGCTTCTATAAAACTCCAAAAATCTTTTACATTTATTCCAGCTAATTTTATTTGACCTATTGCAAATAATACTAATCCAACTATTATTACTAATAAAATATATATAAGTATTATTATTGTCATCTTTTGCACCTTCTTTTTTATCCATTAAGTATTGTAAAATAATTATACCATATTGTGCCAGTTTTGGCAAATACTATGGATTTTAATTTTTGCATATGTTATAATAAATGTATTTTATGAAACATATATTTATTATAGGAGGCTCTTGTGGATAGATTTAAAAGTACAAAAATTGCTGGAATACTTGGAATTATTGGAAATATATTTTTACTTGTAATTAAGGCACTTGTTGGTTTTGTTAGCAATAGTCAAGCTATGATTGCAGATAGTGTAAATAGCGCTAGTGATATATTTGCATCTTTAATGACCTTTATTGGTAATAAAATTGCAAGCAAGCCTGGAGACGAAGACCATAACTTTGGACATGGTAAATCTGAATATATTTTTTCTCTATTAATAAGTATATCTATGGTTCTTATATCAATAAAACTATTAATAGATGCAATAAACTCACTTGTTTTGAAAAATGAACTTACATACTCTATATTTTTAATATTAGTTTGTGTTATTACAATTGTTATAAAATTAAGTTTATTTATTTATACAAATAGGCTCAATAAAAAATTTAATAATATTCTTTTAAAGGCAAATTCTAAAGATCATTTTAATGATTGTATAGTAACTTCATTTACATTAATATCTATTATTCTTGCTTCAAAAGGGATTTATTGGTTTGATAGTGTAGTTGGAATAGGAATAGCAATATGGATATTCTATACCGGAATTAAAATTTTTATAGAAAGTTATAATGTTCTTATGGATATTTCAATAGATGAACATACTAAAGATATAATTTTAGATTTAGTTCATAATTACAAAGAAATTAAAAAAATAGAAAATTTATATTCAACTCCTTCTCGGCTATAAATACATTATTATTTTAACTATATTTGTAGATGGAAATATGTCTACATTCGATAGTCATGAATTAGCTGATAACTTAGAAAAAGATATTAAAACATTAGATAATGTAGCAAATGCAATTATTCATGTAAACCCAATTTAATGATTAAGGCGTAGAGTTTATTAAACTCTACGCCTTATTTTTGGTTATTCTTTTTTTAATTTGCGATATTTTTCTGCAGTTGCCATTCCTCCTCTAACATGTCTTTCTGCTTTGTTTTTGTTAAGAACATTCCTAACTTTGCAATAGAGTTCATCATCGATACTTGCTAACCGCACTGCTAGATTGATATAAACTGTTGATTTAGATACTCCAAATTCAGTAGCAGTCTTTCTAATAGTAGAATTGTAGTCAATCATGTAGTTAGCCATACATATAATTTTGCTTTCATCAACCATAGAATAACCTCCATAAATAATTTAAAGCATTGCTTTATGTTATTTAGTATATAATATTTTATATAATTTGTCAAATAATTAAATTATTTTTTAATTTTTACTTTTATTTCTATCTTTTCGTCCTTAGCCGTTATTTTTGCAGTATCTCCTAATTTTAAATTTCCATCTAAAATTTCTTCTGCAAGTTTATCTTCTATCATACTTTGTATTGCTCTACGAAGAGGTCTTGCTCCATAATTTGTATCTGTTCCCTTTTTTATTATTAATTCTTTTGCTTTATTATCTATTTCTAATTTTATATTTCTTTCACTAATTCTACTTTTAATTTGTTCAAGCATTATATCAACTATCTTAGTTAATTCTTCCTCAACTAATTTATGGAATACAATTATTTCGTCCACACGATTTATAAATTCAGGTCTAAATTGTTTTTTTAGCTCTGCCATAACCTCTTTTTTAGTATTTTCATATTCTTTTTCAGATTGTTCATCATCTTTTCCTCCATAAAATCCTAAATGTTTTTTTTCTGTTATTAATCTTGCACCAACATTAGAAGTCATTATTATTACACAATTTTTAAAGTTAACAGTTCTACCATGTGAATCTGTAAGTCTTCCATCATCTAAAATTTGTAGAAGCATATTTAAAACATCTGGATGGGCTTTTTCTACTTCATCAAACAATATTACAGAATATGGTTTTCTTCTAACTTTTTCTGTTAAACCTCCACCTTCATCAAAACCTACATATCCTGGAGGCGATCCTATCATTTTAGAAGTTGAATGACTTTCCATATATTCAGACATATCTACTCTTATAATAGCATTTTCATCCCCAAAAAGATTTTCTGCAAGTGCTTTAGAAAGTTCTGTTTTACCTACACCAGTAGGTCCTAAAAACATAAATGAACCTATTGGTCTATTTGGGTCTTTTAATCCTACTCTTCCTCTTTTTATTGCTTTTGCAACAGCAGATACTGCCTCATTTTGTCCAATTACTCTTTCATGTAATGTATTTTCTAAGTTTTTAAGTTTTTCATTCTCATTTTGGTTAATTTTTTGAACAGGAATGCCGGTACTACTTGCTATTACTTCTGCTATATCTTCTGATGATATATTTTTTATATCTTTTATGTTTTTCTCTTTCCACAAATTTTTTTCTTTTTCTAATTTTTCCTTTTCCTTATTTTCTTTATCTCTAAGTTCTGCTGCTTTTTCAAAATCTTGTACAGCAATTGCTTCTTCTTTTTCTTTTTCTAATTTATTTATCTTTTCCTCTAATTTTTTTAACTTATCTGGCTCAGTATAACTTTTAAGTCTTGCCTTTGATGAAGCTTCATCTATTAAATCAATTGCTTTATCTGGCAAAAATCTATCATTAATATATCTACTAGATAATTTTACAGCTGCTTCTATTGCTTCATCTAAAATCTTAACATTATGATGTGCCTCATATTTATCTCTTAAACCTTGCAAAATTTTTATACTATCTTCTATATTTGGTTCCTCAACCGTAACTGGCTGAAATCTTCTTTCCAATGCACTATCCTTTTCTATATATTTTCTATACTCGTTTAAAGTTGTAGCACCTACTATTTGAACCTCTCCTCTTGCAAGTAGTGGCTTTAAAATATTTGCAGCATCTATTGCGCCTTCTGCTGCTCCTGCACCAACTATTGTATGAATTTCATCTATAAAAAGAATAACATCACCAGCTTTTTTTACTTCTTTAAGTGCTTTTTTTATTCTTTCTTCGAAATCGCCTCTATATTTGGCACCAGCCACCATTCCAGAAATATCAACTGTTACTACTCTTTTGTTTTTTAATGTTTCTGGAACACTTCCTTCTACTATTTTTTGAGCAAGTCCTTCTACAACAGCAGTTTTTCCGAACTCCTGGTTCTCCAATTAAACAAGGGTTATTTTTTGTTCTTCTTGATAAAATTTGTATAATTCTTTCTATTTCATTTTTTCTACCAATAACTGGATCTAATTTTCCCTCTTGTGCAAGCTTACTTAAATCACTTCCAAATTGATTTAAAGTTGGAGTTGAATTATAGCTATTTGTTTTTGAATTTGTTTTGCTATTTTCCTCTGCAGTATCATTTTCATTAATAACTTTTACAATTTCATTGTATAGTTTTTGAGGATTAACATTCAAATCAAGCATTATTCTTACTGCAATACTATCTGCTTCTCTCATAATTCCAATTAATATATGTTCTGTACCAATAAAATCTGAACCAAGTCTCTTAGCTTCTCTAAATGCGTTTTCAATAACCCTTTTAGTTCTTGGAGTAAAGCCAATAGTTTGACTGCTTCTTGTTTCTCCTGTACCTATTAATTCCTCTATTTTTTCAAGAACCGATTCTTCATTTACATTTTGACTTTCTAGAACTTTATTTGCAATTCCTGTACCTTCTTTAACTAAGCCATATAGTAAATGTTCAGTTCCTATATAATTATGTCCTAATTCTATAGCAATTTCATTTGCTATTTCAAGGGCTCTTTCAGCCCTTGCTGTAAATTTATATGCCATTTTTATTCCTCCTTTTTTTATTAACAAATTGTAGTTTGTGTGTTTCAGGTGAATTCAGGACAGTCCCAAAAATCCCCAAAATTGGTGATTTTTAGGGACAGTCCCTAGAATTCCCCTTACACAAACTCCAATTTACTGATTTATTATTTCTTTCACAACTTCTGCTCTTTTTACATCCCTTGCATAAGTATCTAAGGTTTGTCCTACATATTTTTGCAAGTTTGCGGGTCTTGTATATGTCTGTAATTTTTTCACTTTTAAATCATTTAACTCTTTTATTATTCCCAAATCTGTACCAAGTTTTACATCAGATAATAAAATATTACATTCTTCTGAAGTTAACTTTTTTGCATTACTTAGCACTCCATATGCTCTATATATCTTATCTTCTAGTTCAATTCCTTTTTTTGATAATATTTTTCTTGCAAGTCTTTCTTGTTCTATTACTCTGTCTGTAATTATTTTTAAATTTTTAATAATTTCTTCTTCTGTTATTCCTAGTGATTGCTTATTAGAAATTTGATATATATCTCCCTGAACATTGCTTCCTTCCCCATATATTCCTCTAATATTCATATCAAAACTATTTACAACTTCTAAAACTTTTCTAATATTTCCTGTTTTGTCTAATGCTGGTAAATGCACCATTACAGAAGCTCTTAAGCCAGTACCTACATTGGTTGGGCAACTAGTTAAAAATCCATATTTATCATTATATGCATAACCAACCAATTCTTCCAACTTTTTATCAATCTCAATTGCTAAATTTAATAAATTTTCTAATTCTAATCCTGAACTAATAACCTGAAGTCTTATATGATCTTCTTCATTTATCATTATACATATATTTTCATCATCATTAATAGCTATTGCACCTATTTCACTTTTATTATATGCAAATTCTGGACTAATTAGATGTTTTTCTACGAAACTTAATTTAGTAATATCATCTAAATCCCTTAACCTTATTAGTTTTAGTCCATAGCCCAAACTAGAAATTATATTTTCTATTGTATCAATTACTTTCATAGCATCTTTTTTAGTGTATCTATTTACAAATGGAATTCCTTTTATATTTCTCGCCATTCTTATTCTTGTACTATATACTACATCTGACTCATTACCAGATTGCAAATACCAATTTAACATTATTTTACTCCTCCTTTCTTAATTCTGTTATTTCATCTCTTATTTTTGCTGCATCTTCATATCTTTCCTCAGCTATTGCCTTTTTTAAATCTTTTTGTAATTTTTCTAATTTATTATCTTTTGTTTTTTCCTTTATTTCTTTATTTTCTTCTTTTACATTATTATTTAAATTGCTATTTAATGCTTTTCTTCCTCTATACTCATTGCTACCATGTAATCTTTTTAAAAGAGCATCTATTTTACTAGAAAATACATCATAACATTTTTCGCAACCAAATTTTCCTTGATTTACAAACTCATCATAAGTCATATTACAATTATCACATTTTAGTTCTTTTACAGTTTGAAATAATGGCATAAACTCTGGTGAATTATAATCTTCATCCTCTAATAGACCTCCAAAGAAACTAGAAAAATTAATTGGCATATTAAAATTAATATTATCTAATCCTAATTCATGGCTACATTCTTCACATAACATCATTTCTTTCTTTTGCCCATTAATTATTTCTGTGTATTTAACATTTGCTTCATTTTTTTTACAATTTTGACACAACATAATTTTTTCCTCCTTTATAAATTATATTTTAAAATGAGTCCCTTTTGGAACATTAGTCCTCTACAAGATTAAGCATCATGTTTTTAAATATATTTGCTCTTATTTTATCCTTTATATCTTGCGGTACTGTAAGTACATTATCACTTGTTGCTACTTTTAATAGCTTTGCTTCGGTTTTATTTATTATTTCATAAGATAAGAAGTTACTAATAAATATATCAACTTCGTTTGATGTTATTTTATCCCCCATACTTGTTATTATATGCATTAAATAATTACTTTTTGTAATATTTACTTTTTTTATTCTTATGTGTCCTCCACCACCGCGTTTACTTTCTACATAATAACCTTGAGATGGTCTAAACCTTGTAGATATTACATAGTTTATTTGAGATGGTACGCAGTTAAATTTTTCCGCAAGTTCATTTCTTTGTATTTCTATATATTCTTGTTCATCATCAAATAATTCTTTTATAAATTCTTCTATTACATCTGATATTCTCATTATATCACCTTCTTTTTTGACTTTGACTTTCTTTGACTATTAATATTATATCATCTTTTTATATTTGCTCAAGCCTTATTTATTTTAAATATTAAACATATTTTTGTATTTTAGTTTGATTTTATATTAAAATCTTTTAATATCTCTTTTTTTCTATTGTTTTTATATCTATATTTCAATATATATATCCTAATTAAGAAAATGCAGTATCTCTATTTGTGCAAGCACAAGGTCTGCCTACAGCGTTTGCTGTTATTTTAGTTTTTCGGAATGTTATTTTGAATATTGTACGATTCTATTGTAATTTAGTTTTTCGGAGTGTTATTTTGAATATTATACGAACCTTGTCGATTTAATGAAAATTTTTAAATTTTCATTAAACGATTAAAAGCTAAAACAATTATTTTTTGATAAATGAGCATTCATTTTCAAAAAATAATGTTTTAGCTTTATATTTTACACTTTGTTTTAAAGTTTCTCAATTTCTTCTTTTGTTAAACCTGTTACTTCTTTTATTATTTCTATTGTTATTCCTTTCTCTCTCATTTTTTTTGCTATTTCTTTTTTGCTTTGCTCTATTTCTTTTCTGCTTTGCTCTATTCCCTCTTGTAACCCTATTTCCCTTGCTTCTTTCTTTTCTAACTCTATATCTCTTATTAAACAATCTATTGCTGTCATTATTTCTTCACCTCCTAATT
>CANQYS010000017.1 GCA_947628115.1 uncultured Clostridia bacterium
ATCCACAGTATCTTAGATAAGTATATCATAAGTCTTATATAGTGGACTTTAAATACTATAAATATATAATACGAGGAAGGGGAAAATGTTTAAAATATTAAAACACTTAAAAAAGACTTGGGTATCGGTAGTAATAATAATTTTACTTTTGTGCCTTCAAGCATGGACGGATTTATCACTTCCAGATTATACATCTAAAATTGTAAATACTGGAATACAAGCAGGTGGTATAGAGAATGTTGCACCAGAGGTAATTAGAAAATCACAAATGGATAATTTACTTATATTTACTTTAGATGACGAAGAAATATTAAATAATTATACTTTGATTTCTAAAAGTAATCTATCTAATGATGAATATGAAAAAACAAAAAAGGAATATCCAGCAATCGAAAGTGAAGATTTATACGAATTAAACAAATTAAATAAAAAGGAAAAAGAAAGATTAGATGAAATTATAACAAAGCCATTTATGGTAAGTTCTTCTTTGCAAAATGAGCAGACAGCAAGTCAAATAAAAGAACAATTGATGCAAAATGCTGTAGGAACTTCACCACAGGTCGACCCGCAAATAATTAGCCAAATGTCTTTAATAGATATTATAAAAAATATGCCACAAGAACAAAGTGAACAATTGATAGATGAAATTAATAAACAAGTAGATAAAAACATTGGTATGATGCTTGATCAAGCAGCAGTTCAAGCAACAAAAGCAGAATACAGTGCAATTGGAGTAAATACTGACAAAATACAAAATAATTACATACTGCTTACTGGACTTCAAATGATAGGTATTGCATTAATTAGTATGGTAGCAGCCGTTATAATTATGTTTTTATCATCAAAGGTTGCAGCATATTTAGGAAGAATTTTAAGAGAAAAGGTATTTAAAAAAGTATTGCAATTCACAAGAAAAGAATTTATGGAGTTTTCTACTGCGTCTTTAATTACACGTAATACAAATGATATACAACAAATTCAAATGCTTATTGCAATGCTATTTAGAACTGTTGTATATGCTCCAATAATGGGAATAGGAGGATTCATTAGAGTACTTGCTAACAGTAATAATTCAATGGCATGGGTTATTGGACTTGCAATTTTATGTGTTATTACTATAGTATTAATCCTATTTATAGTAGCAATGCCTAGATTTAAAAAATTGCAAGATTTAATAGACAAATTAAATTTAGTATCTAGAGAAATTTTAACAGGTCTTCCTGTAATTAGAGCATTTAACACAGAAAAAAGGGAAGAAGAAAGATTTGATAAAGCAAATAAAGATTTAATGAATACAAATATATTTGTAAATAGAGCAATGAGTATTATGATGCCAGCCCTTATGTTTGTAATGAATGGAGTTATGCTTTTAATAATATGGGTAGGAGGTCACAAAGTAGACGAAGGACTATTACAAGTAGGAAATATGATGGCATTTATACAATATACAATGCAAATTGTAATATCTTTCTTAATGATATCTATGATATCTATAATGCTTCCTCGTGCAGCAGTATCTGCAAAACGTATTAATGAAGTATTGGAAACGGAACCCTCTATAAAAGATAAAGAACAAACAAAAGAATTTATAGAAGAAAAGAAAGGATATGTAGAATTTAAAAATGTTTCATTTAGATATCCTGATGCTGATACAGAAATTTTAGAAGATATAACATTTACAGCAAAACCTGGAGAAACTACGGCATTAATTGGTAGTACAGGAAGTGGTAAATCAACAGTAGTAAATTTAATACCACGTTTTTATGATGTAACAGGAGGAGAACTTTTAATAGATGGTGTTAATGTAAAAGATGTTCCTCAAAAAGAATTAAGAGAAAGAATAGGATTTGTACCACAAAAAGGTATATTATTTTCAGGAACAATTGAGTCGAACATTAAATATGGAAATGTAAATATGTCTGATGAACAAATGCAAAAATCAGCAGAAATTGCACAAGCAACTGATTTTATAGAAAGAAAAGAAAAAGGATTTGCTTCTGAAATATCACAAGGTGGAAACAATGTATCAGGAGGACAAAGGCAACGTTTATCAATTGCAAGAGCTATCGCTATAGATCCAGAAATTATAGTATTTGATGATAGTTTTTCAGCATTAGATTTCAAAACAGATAGTAAATTAAGAGAAGAACTAGCAAAACAAACTAAAGGAAAAACAGTTATAATTGTTGCTCAAAGAATAAGTACAATTTTAAATGCAGACCAAATAATAGTATTAGATGAAGGAAAAATTGTAGGAAAAGGGACACACAAGGAATTAATGAAAAATTGTGAAGAATACAAAGAAATAGCTATGTCACAATTATCTGAAGAGGAATTAGAATTATAATTAATAGTGAATAATGAATGATTAATAATTAATGTAGAAAAATTGCATATATGCAATTTTTCATCCTAAATTATTCACTATAAACTATTCATTCTTCATTATTTAAAGGAGGAGTAATCATGCCAGGACCAATGAGAGGACCACAGGGTGTAACACCTAAAGCCAAAAATTTTAAAAAAACAACAAAAAAGCTAATTAAAGATTATTTATCAAAATATAAAATAGCAATAGCAGTAGTTATAATATTTGCAATAGGAAGTACAATTTTTAATATAGTTGGACCAAAAATATTAGGTAATGCAACAACAGAGATTTTCAATGGAATTGTTGGAAAGTTATCTGGAGGAACAGGAATTGACTTTTCAAAAGTCGCAAGTATTTTGCTTACATTACTAGGCTTTTATATAATGAGTGCAATATTTGGTTTAATACAAGGTTTTACGATGACATCAGTTGCACAAAAATTAACATATAAATTACGTAATGATATTGCAGTAAAATTAAATAAATTACCAATGAAATACTTTGATAAAAAAACAAATGGAGAGGTGTTATCTATAGTTACAAATGATATAGACACATTATCACAAAACCTAAATCAAAGTATTACACAAATTATAACATCAATTTGTACACTAATAGGAATTATAATAATGATGCTATCAATTAGTGTTGTAATGACAATTATTTCATTTGTTATATTACCTATATCAGTATTTATTGTAAAAACAATAGTAAAAAGATCTCAAAAATATTTTAAAAGACAACAAGAATATTTAGGTCATGTAAATGGTCAAGTAGAAGAAATATATGGAGGACACACTATTGTAAAGGCATTTAATGGAGAAGAGGCAGCAATAAAAGAATTTAAAAAAGCAAATAAAGAATTATATACATCTGGATGGAAATCACAATTTTTGTCTGGTTTAATGCATCCATTAATGATGTTTGTTGGAAATCTTGGATATGTTGCTGTATCAGTAGTAGGAGGCTACTTAGCTATAAATGGTACAATAACAGTAGGAAACATACAAAGTTTTATTCAATATAATAAAAGATTTACTCAACCAATTGAACAAATAGCGCAAGTATCTGCAATGCTTCAAGCAATGGTTGCAGCAGCTGAAAGAATATTTGAATTTTTAGAAGAGGAAGAAGAAGTAAAAGAAGCAGATAATAATATTGATACGTCTAAATTAAAAGGAAATGTAGAATTCAAAAACGTTCGATTTGGATATGATGAAGATAGAATTATAATAAATGACTTTAGTAGTAAAATTAAAGAAGGCCAAAAGATTGCAATAGTTGGACCAACAGGGGCAGGAAAAACTACTATGGTAAAACTACTAATGAGATTTTATGATGTAAATAGTGGCGAAATTTTGGTAGACGGGCATAATATAAAAGATTTCAAACGTGGTGATTTAAGGAAAATGTTTGGAATGGTACTTCAAGACACATGGTTATTTGGAGGAACTGTAAAAGAAAATATTAAATATGGTAATCCAGATGCAAGTGATAGCGAAGTTATAGAAGCAGCAAAGGCAGCACACGTTAATCACTTTATAAAAACACTTCCAAAGGGGTATAATTCTGTATTAAACGAAGAATCTAGCAATGTATCAGCAGGACAAAAGCAATTACTTACAATAGCAAGAGTAATACTTGCAAATCCTAAAATTTTGATATTAGATGAAGCAACAAGTTCAATAGATACAAGAACAGAACTTCAAATTCAATCAGCAATGGATAATTTGATGAAAGGAAGAACAAGTTTTATAATAGCACATAGATTATCTACAATAAAAAATGCAGACTTAATTTTGGTAATGAATCACGGAGACATCGTAGAACAAGGAACACACGAAGAGTTACTTGCAAAAAATGGATTCTATGCAGATTTATATAATAGCCAGTTTGATGTAGAAGAAGCAAGTTAAAATAATAAAATAACTAGGGCAGATAATTGGTTGAAAATTATCTGCCCTTTATATTATAATTCAAACAATAATTTTTAAATATTAAATAATACGTAAAATATAAGAAATGTATTTACAAAAATTGTAAATTATGATAGTATAAAATAAATTAAAATCTATTAAGTTTAATTCATGGCAATTCGCCACAAAATTCAACAAAAATTAAAATAAAAAAGTGAAAGGGTTGATATATATCGAAATAAAAAAAGTAGAAGAAGGTATAATACCAATTTATGAAAGTGATAACAAAGAAAAGCTAATTAATGCAAGAGAATTATTTTATGCTTTAAAAGGAAAAAATACAAAAACAAAATTTGCAGATTGGATAAAGGAAAGATTAATAAAATATAAATTTGTTGAAAATATTGACTATATTTGCTTTCGTAAAATTACGAAAGCAAATAAATATGGAAATAAAACAACAAAAGAATATTTTTTAAGCAATTATTAGAATATAAAAAGGCTGTATAAACAGCTTAATTATAGAGCAATTTTGAGGGTTGGAATTTTTTTATAAATTTTCCCGAAAAAAATTGACACTATCGAAAAACCACCATAATTTGCAAAGAATGTAATAATATGGTATAATTTAGCTATAGATGTAAAAAGCAAAGTAAACGAAAGTTTATGACGCAAAGCCAAAGGTCTAAAAGTTTTATAAAAACTCATGATAGCTTGGTTGCCTTCCAAATAAAAGGGAGGTATTTTTTATGAAATCAAAAAAAGTATTAAAAATAATTGGTATAATTTTATTAGTTTTAATTTTAATGTTTTTAATTCATGCATTGAAAAACTTTATAATTGCTACGAAGTTGCAAAATAAAGTAGCAAAATATATGGATAGTACAAATTATCATCTTACTGCAATATCGTATCAAAAAGATGCACCAACTATAACAATAAATTTTTATAAAAAAGATGAAAAACAAGCAATGTTTGTAGAAAGAAAAGATGATAATGGCGAAATAACAAAACTAACATTTTATTGTAATAGAAAAAGAACAGATATGTTTATAGAAAGCCCAGATGGAAAAATAGCAGATATAAATAGTAAAGTATCGATAATGCCAATGGTAGTTATAAATCCATTACAAACAGATAATAAATGGCAAACATTTTTATATAGTTCAATAAGTATGGTAAGAAGTACAAATTACGCTGAAAAAGAATGTTATGTTGTAGATAATTATTTATCACCATATAATTTAGCTGAGCAAGATAACCATACTACAAAATATATAATAGAGAAAGAAACAGGATTATTATTAAAAACTGAAACAGGTAATTTAACTTGCGAAAGAAAATACGAATTTGATAATGTAAATGACTCAATATTTGTAGAGCCAGATATAGGTCAATATAAAATTCAAGAAAATAATTAAGAAAAAAACTAATTAAAGAGAAGTAAAAGGCAAAGTATTGCTAATTACTTCTCTATATTAGCTAATTCATCAGAAGTAATAATTTTTAAATCATAGCAAGCATATTCTAATTCTTCTCTTTGTTTCTCCTTATCTTCAATATTTGATAAATACTTGATTATAGCTTCTTTACCACCAATTGCAGTATAAAACTCATTCATTTCTTCTTTGGTAAATTTGCGAACCTCTCCAGTTTTATAATCTTTCATCTTACGACTTCTTGATAAATTGTTAAACATAGAAAGCATTTCCATTCTAAAATGCTCATTTTCATTTGCATTTTTCAACATATCAACTGTTTCATCGATACTATCGTAAACCTTCATTGGTGAATAATAAGTTTTGTATGCCATTAAAATACCAAATAATATTGCTGAAAATACAATTGTAACAATTACTAAAATAACTACTTTATCTTTTCCCATTTTCATCATCTCCTAAACTATTTTTATTATTTATACTTTCTAACTTTTCATTTAGTTCGTTTACAATACGTTTATCATGCTTTCTAACACAAAACACTATAATAAAATACAGTATTGAATATGCAAGTAAATAATATAGCCCATATGCTAAAGCGTAATTTAACAAATTGTATAAATCTTGACTTGGATAAATTGCATTTTTTAATAAAATAGAAATAGTTATTCTTTGAGTAATAAATGCAATTGTTGAAAATGAAAAAAAACCAATAACATAATAAATAAAATATTTTAAAATAAAAACACATCTTTTCATTTCAAATCCTCCTACTTTCTAAATATTTCATAATTTCTGATGTTTTTCTTCTTGAAACTACCTGCTCTGTATTATCATCTAATTTAACAATAATTTTTCCAGTTTCACCTATATCAAATTTTTTTACATGTCTTATATTTACAATGCAGTTTTTAGAAATTCTAATAAAATCCATGCTAATTTTTTCTAATTCATATAATCTACTTTTCACCAGATATTTTTTATCTTTTACTCTTGCATAATTATTTTTTTTGTCACTATAAAAGTTTACTATATCATTGCATTCAATTTCCAATAATGTATAATTGTCATTTCCAACTATAACTTTATTTTTATAATTAGATTCATAATAATTTAAGTATTCAATAAATTGATTAATACCTTTATTTTTTTCTGAATATTGAACATCTAAAATTATTTCATTATCATCAAGACTATTGTTTTTTATTATATTAATTTTCATTTCAAATTACTGTTAATATGTAACAGTACCTCCTTTCATTATTAATATAAGATTTTATCTGTATAAATTTTATATTATTTACATAGCATTTTCAATTATTCTAGGTAAGTGGTAATATAATTAAGATAAGCGGGTTAATTTTATAAAATATTTAATTATATGAAATATATTTACAAAAATTGTAAGTTATGATAGCATAAAGAAAAAATTAAAGGAGGATTTTTTAATGAGAAAAGATATAAAAACTACAGAAGCAATATTTCCAATGCCAGTATTAATGGTTGCAACATACAATGAAGATGGAAGTGTTGATGTAATGAATGCAGCATGGGGAACTATGCTAGCAAGAAACCAAATTATATTAAATTTAACAGAAACACATAAAACCGTAAAAAATATCAAAGAAAGAAATGCATTTACAGTAAGTATTGCAGATAGCAAACATGTTGTAGAAGCAGATTATTTTGGCATTGCATCAGGAAATAATACTCCAAATAAGTTTGAAAATAGTGGATTGTCAGTAACAAAATCACAAAAAGTAGATGCACCAATTATAAATGAATTTCCAATTTGTTTAGAATGTGAATTTATAGAATACCAAAGCGATGAGTACGGAGCAGGAGTTATTGGAAAAGTAGTTAATGTTACTGCTGATGAAAGTGTAATGGATGGAGATAAAGTAGACGTTTCAAAAGTAAATGCAATAGCTTTTGATCCATATACACATGGATATTATAAAGTCACAGAAAGAGTAGGAGAAGCATTTAAAGACGGAATGCAAATTAAAAAATAATTAAATAAAAAATCAAAGAGAAGTAAAAGGCAATATATTGCTAATTACTTCTCTTTTTTATAAAATATTGTAACGAATTTTATTAAATTTGACACTATACTAGTATAAGGGTAAAGATAATGGAAAATGTAAATGAATTATATAATAAATATGCTAATGTAATAAAAAAATATATTTTTTCCATAACAGGTGATATTAACTTATCTGAAGAAATTACCAAAGGGAATAGAGTTTGATGGTAGTGGACTAGAAATGAGCTTTGAAATAAATGATAATAATGAGTTGTAGTTTAAAACATAAATTGCAACTCATTTTATTATATGCTATAATCATTTTTGAAGAGACTGACGCAAAAGATATGCAGAATACTAAGGAGTAGAAAAATTTATTATGAATAAAGAACAAATAGATAAAATTTTAAAAATTTTAGATGATTTTGATAATGGCGAATATGATGAACAAGAGCAACAAGCAATAATGGTATTTACTGAACTATTACAATTGTTGGGAATAGATAAAAACTATAATATTAAAAATTTTGATGATATAGAGGACATATATGAAGACGATATATTGCCTATAACAATGAAACAAATAGAACAAGGAGATTATGAATACTTTAAGACAATAATTATGAACGAAAGTCAAGATGTATATGAAGAGTTAATGCATTATTCATATGATTTTGATACAAAAAAGAATTATATTAAACAACATCATAATACATTATCTTCATTTGATATTAGTATGTTAACTTGGGGTTTAGCAGATATTGAAGATTTAATGAAATTAGAAAAAGATGATTTAAATATAAATGAAATAATGAGTAAGCAACAAGATTTTGTTAAATGGTGCGTAGAAAATGCACAAAAAATAGGATTAGATAAATTTGGTATAATGGGTTTAATAGAAAGGCAAAATCAAATTATTAAATTATGCATAAAAAACGTCAAAGAAACAGGATGTAATATAACTGATATAGTTAGTGAGCATTTAAAAATCAGTATGTTGTGCTTTAAAAATACGGATGATTTTTGGGAATACCGTTCGATTATTGCAAAATCAGATTATTTTTTAAAAAGCTGCATTGAAAATGCAAAAGATATAGTATTAAATGGTGTAGATTTGGGATTTTTAATACAAAGCTATAATAATTTTTATATAGATATAGAAGCTTATAAACATTATTATAGTATGATTAATGAAGACTCTCTAGAAGAGATTGCTAAGTGGTATAATGAAAACAAAGACACAGGAAAGGATGATGTGAGTCATTTTATTAATGAGTTTAGTAAAATATGTATAGATAAATTAGATTTTGGTGATGATTGTGTACTAAACATAATTAAAAATAATATAAATGACCCAGAATATATTAAACGGACTAATAGAAAATAAAGAGAAACAACAAGTAACACCTTATGTAGCAAATGAATTGATTATGTTTTTAAATGAACAAGGAAATCTTTCAAGAGAAGATATTATAAGAATGTTAGAAAATCCTGATGGTTTAGATGGTAAATCAAAAATTACTTTATTAAAAATTATTGACAGTGAAAAAGTAAGACAAATTAATTTTGAAAAACTTGAGGAGTTATCATTAATAAAAGACTATGATAGTATTGAACAATCTCTGTTTAATGATATTGCAAAAAAAATTATAAATGCAGAAGACATGGATATTTCTGATGTTAATAGAAAAATACATAAAATACATGAAATTTTTTTAACTAATTCTTTGCCATTTAATTTTAAACTTTTTGAATTTTTTAAACATCATAAAAATTATAATATTAATAATGAAAATTTATATGATGATGATATAAAAAAAGGGATAAAACAATCTCAATTGATTTATTTAAGATATTATTAGAATCTAACAATACTGGTATGAGGAACTTTTTAGAGATTCTACAAATTGGAGATTCAATATTAAAGGAAAATGAAAGTTTTAATACAATAAATGATGAACAAAGAGCTATATTATTAAAATACAGAGATGTTGTATATGATTTATTACCTATAATTCAAGAGGATGCTATAGATAAAACACAAGATTATATGCAAGATTTAATAAATATTAGAGAAAAATTAGGGATTGACATAAAAGGAAATATAGGAAATGAACTTTTATCTAATTTTTTTAAAGATGGAGATTTTGAATATACATCTATAGAAACTTTATTAGCATATATGAAGGAAAAACAAAATAGTGTTCATAATCAAGAAGAGTTTAATTTAGAAGCTGGAGATTTAATAAAAGGGACGAACATAAAGTTTTTAGAGGGTGTATTAAGAAATGGAATAAGGTCAAGAGAATTTTTATTTGAAGGTACTCAAGAATCTGATGCAACACCATTAGATACAGACTTTTCAGAAATAGATGAAGTGAATTTACAACATAAAACCATGCAAGAAATTATTAATTCAACTTTTTCTGGTGATGGATATGGTACTACATATTATGTAATTAAAAAAGCAAATTATACTCAGAAAGACAGTAATTATACTCAACAAGGAGCAGAAAACGGAAAAAAAACTAGATACTTTAGGACAGGAATTGGCTCTACAAATATTAATGCAATAATAACTAACGAATGGCAAGATGAACAAAAATATTCTATAGTAAAACAGGGATTTTATATTCCAGTAATAAATTTAACAGATGGAAGGATACTTTTTACTAAAAAAGAATTTGATAGTTTAAGAGAGCAAATGAAAGGTTTATCTCATTATGGAGTGCCCGACTATACAATAGATAAGAACGCATATATACCTTTTATTACAGAAAATGCAGAAAAATTATATTCGGTAGCAGAAGGAAAAATACCGACAGAAGAAAAACGAAAAATACTAATGGAACTTATTAGAAGAAATATTGGCAAACAATTAACAACTGAAGTTATGGGAGATATGTCTGGAAGTTTTATAGAATTAATAGATACAGGTTCAACAGGAAGAAGAACAAATATACCAGGAGATGGAAATTTTGACCTTATGCTTAAATGCGCTAGCAAAGAACAACAATTTGAAATGATAAAAAGAATCAAAGAATTTCTACCTGGTAAAGACAAAGGTGGAAGTAATGATTTAAATATTAGATATGAAGATGTTACTTTAGATGGATTAGCTGAACCAATAGAAGTAGATATAACTTCTGAACAAAAAAATTTAGAAGTAGATTATTCTAGTGATTTATGCATAAGAGATAGATTAGAAGCTATAAGAAGATTATATGGAGATGAAGGAGTACAAACAGTAGTAAATAATATTATAGTTGCTAAACAAGAATTAAAAGAAAAAGGATGCTATAAAAAAAGTAATAGTAATGGAGCTACAAAATATGGAGGTTTTGGAGGAATTGGCGTAGAAAATTGGATTTTGCAAAATGGGGGCTCATTTGTAAAAGCAATGGAAACATTTGTAGAAAACTCAAAAGGAGAAAATGGGGAAGAATTAGATTTTGAAGAATTTAAAAAAAGGTATCCAATTTATGATTTTGGGCAAAATCATAGAACTTTAGGAGAAAATAATGACCATTATATAGAAGGACTGACTTCGGAGGGATTTAAACAATTAAAAATTATATTTAGAGATTTATTACAAGAGTTATCACCACAAATACAACAAAATAACAAAGCCGATTCATTGGGAGATTCAATAGATGATTATACAAAAAAAAGGGCTAATGAATGTACTCTTACTGATGTATCTGCTATATACTCAATGATAGCAAAGTTTAATGCACATGAACTAGAACTTGGAATAGGAGAAAAATAAAAATTATGAAAAATTTAGATATTATTGGAGCAGAAGTATATGCTATACTTAGCAATGTTTCCAAAGAAAGATATAATAAAATACCTACTAAGATTACTAAAACATTTGAGAAGTATAAAGAAGCTGCAAAAAATATAATAATAAAAACTAATGAAGAATTTGACAAGCAAGATATAAGCAAAGAAGCAAAAGATATTATATTTGTAATTGCATTAAATTACTGGCTTACAGATGAAGAAAAGAAAAATGCAATAAAAAACATGAACCTTAATGAAGAAAAGCTTAAAGAAAAGTATAATATAGAGAAAATGTTTGAAAAAAGAAGAAGTAAACAAATTAATAAAGAAGAAGTAGTTTCCATTGTAGAAAAAAAGAAAATATTTTTACAAAAATTATAAATTATATTAAGAAATTTTTTAAAAAATAGAAATTGCACATTGGGGACGTAAAAGATGTGCAAATTAAATGCACATTGGGGACGTAAAAGATGTGCAAATTAAATATTAACCATCACAATTTTGTGATGATTGGTAATTTAAAAAGACTTCAGATAGATTATTATAATTACGAAAAATTTAAAAGATAGTTAGGGCAGATGATTAGTTGAAAATTATCTGTCCTTTATGTTATAATTCAAACAATAATTTACAGAGCTGATAATATATGAAACTTTTTTACACATTAAATTGTATTATAATAAAAAGGTAAAAGGGTGATGTTATGAAAAAGAGAATAATTTTATTTATAGTAATTATTGCTATACTAGTATTATTAGTACAATTCCATTTAAATTAAAAGACGGAGGAAGTATTGAATTTAAGGCATTGCTTTATACTGTAACGAAATATCACAAACTTGATGTGGAATCAAAAACAGGGTTTCAAGATGGGCTAGGAATAAAAATATAAGGAACTTTACCAACAAAAGATGATGAATCAAATTTTGGTACAGATTTTGGATACCAAAAAACTAAAACAGATGAAATAGAAGTATTGATGAATGGATATTTTATTGTATTTGAAGGTGAAGAAAAAGACTCTTTAAATTAATTTTCAAAAGAGAAGTAAAAGGCAAAGTATTACTAATTACTTCTCTTTTATTTTTTTGGATTTTATAATATTATGCCAATATAGTGATTATACATATCATGTTGTATACTGTCATACACTTGAAATTATTTGTCTTCTGTTATATAATCACAACAAATTAAATTATAAATTTGTTAAGGAAGATAGTATATGTGGCAAGCAATTTTAAGAGTATTTGCACCACTTATGTAGTATAGGAGGAGATAAAATGAATTTATATGAAGATTTAAAATGGAGAGGATTAGTACAAGATATAAGTGATGAAGAATTAATAAACAAATTAAACAATGAGAAGTTGACATTTTATATAGGAACAGATCCAACAGCAGATAGTATGCACATAGGACACTATTCATCATTTTTAATTTCAAAAAGACTTGCAAAATATGGACATAAACCTATTTTATTAATAGGTGGAGCAACAGGTTTAATTGGAGACCCTAAACCAACCGCTGAAAGACCAATGATTACAAAAGAGGAAGTTCAGCACAATATAGAAGGATTAACAAAACAAGCAAAAGAAATATTTGGCTTTGAAGTAGTTAATAATTATGACTGGACAAAAGATATAAATGTTATAGATTTCTTAAGAGATTATGGAAAATACTTTAATGTAGGATATATGCTTGCAAAAGACAAGGTAAAATCAAGAATGGAAACAGGTATTACATATGCAGAATTTTCATATATGATTCTGCAAGCATTAGACTTTTTACATTTATATGAAACAAAAGGATGCATGCTTCAAGTTGCAGGTTCAGATCAATGGGGAAATATAACATCTGGAATAGAATTAATTAGAAGAAAAACAGATAAAACTGCATATGGAATGGTTATGCCTTTAGTTACTGATTCTAATGGAGTTAAATTTGGAAAAACAGAAGGAAATGCATTATGGCTTGATAAAAATAAAACATCAAGTTATGAGTTATATCAATACTTAATTAACCTTGAAGACTCAATGATAATAAGTTACTTAAAGAAATTAACATTTTTAAGCAAGGAAGAAATAGAAGAAATAGAAAAAGTGCATAATGAAAGACCAGAATTAAGAGAAGCCCATAAAATACTTGCAAGAGAAATTATAACAGACCTACACGGAAAAGAAGAATATGAAAAAGCAATTAGAATTAGCGAAGCGCTATTCAAAGGTAACTTTAGCGAGTTATCAAATGAAGAGTTAGAAGAAGCTTTCAAAGGAAATGAAGTAAAAAACATAGAATTAAATAAAAATATAGTAGATGTGTTAGTAGATATGGGTGTTGCACAAAGTAAAAGACAAGCAAGAGAATTTATTTCAAATAATAGTATAGAAATAAAAGGTGAAAAAGTTAATGATTTAGATAGAGTAATTGATAATACTTACCTTATAAATAATACTTATTTAATAATAAAAAGAGGAAAGAAAAATTATTATGTAGGTAAATAAAATACTTAATCTTTACTTTTTTATAAAATATGATATAATTATTTAAGTAAAAGTTGGAAAGTCAACCGACAAAAACAACACATAGATGTGTGTTGTTTTTTGTTGAATAGAAAAATCGGAGATTTTTCTATTCAACAAAAATGCTATAATCGCTATCGCCTTTGAGATTTGCTCATTCTATTCGCAAACTCAAATCGGCGAGAACAAAGGGCGGTCAAAGACCGCTTTGTTCATTGCAAATAGGAGGAAAAATGGAAGAGAAAGAAAATATTTTAGGAACAGAAAAAATAGGAAAGTTAATTAGAAAATTTTCTATACCATGTATAATATCATTATTAGTAAATTCACTATATAACATAGTTGACCAAATATTTATTGGATGGGGAGTAGGATATTTAGGTAATGGCGCAACAAACATAGTGTTTCCATTAACAGTAATAAGTTTGGCATTTGCATTAATGCTTGGAGATGGAGGCGCAGCATATCTAAGCTTAAAACTAGGAGAAGGGAAAAAGAAAGATGCAGAAAAAGGAGTTGCTAATAGTATTTTACTTTCAATATTTATTGCAATAGTTATTTGTATAATAAGCTTGACTTTTTTACCACAATTATTAAACTTATTTGGATGCACAGATGCCTTAAGAGAGTATGCTTTAAATTATGGTTATATAATAGCAATAGGTTTACCATTTGTTATGATAGGTACTACATTAAATTCTATAATTAGAGCAGATGGAAGCCCTAAATATGCAATGACTTCTATGGTTAGTGGTGCTGTTTTAAATATAATATTAGATCCAATATTTATATTTGTATTTAAAACAGGTGTGCAAGGAGCAGCTATTGCAACTATTATAAGTCAAATAGTAACATTTATAATAAATATTATATATATTAAAAAATTTAAATCAATAACACTAAACAAAGACAATTTTAAACCTGAATTTAGTATTTCAAGAAAAATATCTATGCTAGGAATTAGTAGTTTTATTACACAAATGAGTTTTGTATTAGTAATAGCATTTGAAAATAATTTATTGGCTAAATATGGTGCAACATCTGAATTTGGATCAGAAATACCAATTACGGTTTTAGGTATTGTAATGAAAATTAGCCAAATTTTAAATAGTATAATACTTGGTATAGCAGTTGGAGCTCAACCAATACTTGGATACAATTATGGGGCTAAAAAGTTTGACAGAGTAAAACAAACTTTAAAATTAGTCTTATGTTTAAGTGTATCAATAAGTACCTTTGCATTTATATTATTCCAAACAATACCAGATAAATTAATTGCAATATTTGGTAGTGGTGATGAAAAATATATGGAATTTGCATGTCTTGCATTTAGAACATATTTAATGCTTTGTATTTGTAATGGAATACAGATGCCATCAGGTATATTCTTCCAAGCAATAGGTAAAAGTGTAAAAAGTGCTTGTATATCATTATCAAGGCAAATTTTATTTTTAATACCTTCAATGGTTATACTTGGTAATTTATTTGGAATAAAAGGTGTATTATATTCTGGAGCAGTTGCTGATGGATTAGCTTTTATTGTTTCAACTATCTTATTAATATTAGAAGTAAAGGGATTAACAAAGCAAAGATATGATAAGAAACAAGAAATAAAGCAAATAGAAGCAAGAAATGAAATACAACAACATATAGTAATAACTTTAGCAAGAGAATACGGTTCTGGAGGAAGATATATAGGAAAATTAATTGCAGAAAAATTGAGGATAAAATTATATGATAAAAACTTTATTACAAAAGTAGCAGAAAAAACTGGATTATCGGAAGAGTTTATTAAAGAAAATGAACAATCAAGAAACAATTTAGCAAATTTAAATAATGGATATTATTTTGGCTTAAGTAATGCAGATGAACTATTTATAAACGAAACTAAATTAATAAAAGAAATTGCCAATAAAGAATCTTGTGTTATAGTTGGAAGATGTGCAAATTTTACACTAAAAGATAATAAAAATGTATTAAGAGTATTTATTTATAGTGATATGGATAGCAAAGTAAAAAGAGCAAATAAATATTATGGATTGGACATAAAAAATGCAGAAAAGGAAATTAAAAAAATAGATAAATTAAGAGCAAATCATTGCAAGCATTATGTAGGGAAGGAATGGAAAGACATTGCAAATTATGATCTATGCATAAATAGTGACTTATATGGTGCAGAGAAAACGGCAGATTTTATTTGCAATATGGTAAAAGAGAAATATTTATTGAACATTAATAACTAATGTGATAATATAAAAATAGAATAATTTATCAAAGGAGGGAAAATATGATAGCAATAGGAAGCGATCATGGAGGATATGAACTAAAAGAAGAGCTAAAAAAATATCTAGAAGAAAAAGGACTAGAGTATAGAGATTATGGAGCTTTTTCGAAAGACCGAGTAGATTATCCAATAATTGCAAAAGAAGTTGCAAAATCTGTTCAAACAAAAGAATGTGAAAAAGGAATATTAATTTGTAGGTCAGGATATGGTATGGCAATGGTTGCTAATAAATTTAAAGGAATTAGAAGTGCACCATGTTTTTGTACCAGAGCAGCTCAGTTTTCAAGACTTCATAATAATACAAATGTATTATCACTTGGAGCAGACTATGTAACAACAGATGAAGCAAAAGAAATTTTAGAAACATGGCTAAGCACAGAGTTTGAAGGTGGAAGGCATCAAGAAAGATTAGATTTAGTCTCAGAAATAGAAAGCGAGAATATGAAATGAAAATAATTTTAGCATCTAATTCACCAAGAAGAAAAGAATTGTTACGGAAAAATTGTTGATGATTTTGAAGTAGTAGTAAGTAATTTTGATGAAACCATAATATCAGAAAAAAATCCAGAAAAACTTGTATCAAAATTATCAAAATGTAAAGCGAAAGAAGTTTTTGAAAGGTTTCAAGAACAGTATAAAGAATTAATAGTAATTGGTGGAGATACAATAGTATATTTTAAAAATAAAATTTTGGGAAAGCCAATAAGTAAAGAAGATGCATTTAGAACTTTAAAAATGTTGCAGGGAAATATAAACTATGTGTACTCAGGATTAGCAGTTATATCAAAGAAAAATGAAAAAATTATAGAGCATGTTGATTTTACAAAAACAGCGGTATATATGAAAAAAATAACAAATGAAGAAATAGAAGAATATATTAAAACTGGTGAGCCTATGGACAAAGCAGGAAGCTATGCAGTTCAGGGCATAGGAAGCAAATTTATAGAAAAAATTGAAGGCTCATATAGTTCAGGTGTAGGAATAGATATAGAAAAATTAGAAGAAATATTAAATAGATGTTAGATATTAGAGGTTAGAGATTAGAATTATTAGGTAAATGCCACGAAGCAAGGCATTTCATCTAATCTCTAACTTCTAAACAACAATTTATAAAAAAAGGAGTAATAAATATGATAAAAGAATTTAAAAAATTTATAGCAAGAGGAAATGTAATTGATTTAGCAGTAGGTGTAATTATAGGTGGAGCATTTGGAAAAATAGTAACTTCAATAGTAGATGATATATTAATGCCTCTAATAGGTGTTATAATTGGGGGAATTGATTTTACAGGTTTAAGTTTTACAATAGGAGAAGCTAAAATAACATATGGTAATTTTATACAAAATATAATTGATTTCTTAATAGTAGCATTTTGTATATTTATCTTAGTAAAAATAGTTAATAAAATAACACACAAGGAAGAACCAAAAGAAGAAATACCTCCAAAGCCAGCTGACGTAGTACTATTAGAAGAAATAAGAGATTTATTAAAAGAAAAAACAGAAAATACAATAGATGAAGAATAATATTGATGTTTAAAAAATTTTACAATATTTTAAAAAATATTGTAAATTCTTGGAAATTAAAGTATAATAAAAACATCCTTTTCATAAAGGAAATCTTTGTGAAGGGGGTGATGCTATATGACATATGCTGACATTATATGGAAATTAGTTGAGCAACTACTAAATGAAAAAGACCTAGATAAATTAGCTAATGACCAATGCAACAAGAAACAGACTGAAGATTAGTACATAGCTAATCAAAAAGAGATAGTAAATTGCCGTTACTATCTCTTTTAAAATTGCTTTTATAGAAAACAAAAGAGATACATTATTTGCCGTTGTATCTCTTTTTAACTATATGACTTATGCTGACTTTAAGCCATTTAAGCTACTTATATTGTACTACGGAAAATTAAAAATGTCAAATAATTTTAACCTAAAACAGAAATAACGTAGTCAAAATTCATACTTTGATCGACATAAATTTGACTTTTTACAAGAAATTTTATATAATATAAATACATTAGGTGTTGAGTGCAGCAACACCTCTCAAGGAGGAATTTTAGATGAAAGTTACCGAATACGGTATAGTTGAAAGTGATGGCATAGAACAATTAATAGTCAAAATGAATAAAGCTATTACTAACGGATGGCAGCCATGGGGTGATATACATGAAATGGATTGTCAATCTTCTAGCGGTAGGAAATATCATCTCTGTTGCCATGTTATAGTAAAATACGAAGAATAATAAAAAAATCCACGTTAACTGCACATAACGTGGATTTTTCTTTATATAATTTTTGTAAATATAATTAACGTAAACTAACAATGAATTGTAACCATTTTTAGAAAATATCTAACCAAAAACTATTGTATAAATTAAAAAAATATGATAATATATTAAACAGATTTTGAAAATAAAGCCGTTTGAAAAAGCAAAGTAAGATGAGTAAAATATGTATTTAAGAGAGAATAGGTCATAGGCTGAAAACCTATTTAATACTAGTTTATCTGAAATTTCACTTTTTAGGTCTTATGCTGAAATAATAGTAGGCACGAGCGCTTGCAACGTTATAGCAAAATAGAGGTTAATTATTTTAATTAATAAATTTAGGTGGTACCACGTAAAAATACGTCCTATTATATAGGACGTATTTTTTAGTGAAGAACTAAGAATGAAAAATGAAAAGGACTAAAAAACTGACATTAGTAATTCACAGTAGGGACATACCTTAATCTATGAGGAATGCCCTTGAATAAGGTGTGTCCCTATACATTGTAAAGAAAGGATGATTAGATGAAGGAGAAAATTGCTAAAATCAAAGAAAATGCATTTGCAGAAATTCAAAACTGCAAAACTCTTCAAGAATTAAATGATGTAAGAGTTAAATATTTAGGGAAAAAGGGAGAATTAACAGGACTTTTAAAAGGAATGAAAGATTTAACACCAGAAGAAAGACCTGTTATTGGTGCATTAGTTAATGAAGTAAGAGATTTATTAGAAAATAATATTAAAGAAGCTGAGGAAACTTTAAAAGAACAGGCTTTAAATGAAAAATTAGAGAAAGAAAAAATTGATATTACTCTTCCAAGTACAAGAATAAAAAGAGGAAGTAAACATCCAATAAATAGAGTAATAGAAGAAATAGAAGATATATTTGTATCAATGGGATATGATGTAGTAAATGGACCAGAGCTAGAAACAGATGAATATTGTTTTGAAAGATTAAATCTTCCAAAAGGTCATCCTGCAAGAGATATGCAAGATAGTTTCTATGTTGATCCAGAGCATTTATTAAGAACTCAAACATCAGCTGTTCAAGCAAGAGTAATGATGGATAACGAAGAAAAGAGCCCAATTAGAGTAATTTGCCCAGGTAAAACATATAGAAGAGATGATGATGCAACACATTCACATCAATTTGGTCAAGTGGAAGGACTTTTAATAGATAAAAATATTAGTCTTGCAGATTTAAAAGGAACATTAGAAGTATTTGTTAAGAAAATGCTTGGGGAAAATTCTAAATTAAGATTTAGACCAAGTTATTTCCCATTTACAGAACCAAGTTATGAAGTAGATGTTAGTTGCTTCAAATGTGGCGGAAAAGGATGCAATCTTTGTAAACAAACAGGCTGGATAGAAATATTAGGATCAGGAATGGTACATCCAAATGTACTTAAAATGAATGGATATGATCCAGAAAAATATACAGGATTTGCATTTGGAACAGGGCTTGATAGACTTGCAATGTTTAAATACGGAATTACAGATATAAGATATTTTTATACAAATGATATAAGATTCTTAAATCAATTTGATAGAAAGGATGTGGACTAATTGAAACTAAGTAAAAATTTTGTTAAAGACTATGTTGATATAGATGTAGATATAAAAACATTAGCAGAAGATATGACAAGAGTAGGCAATGAATATGACACAGCAGAGAAATTAATTAATGCTACAAAATTGGTTATAGGTGAAGTATTAGAATGTGAAATGCATCCAGATTCAGATCATCTTCATGTATGTAAAGTAAATATAGGAAAAGAAGTTTTAAATATAGTATGTGGGGCTCCAAATGTAAGAAAAGGATTAAAAGTAATTGTAGCTGAGGCAGGAGCTGAGCTTCCAGGTGGTATTACAATTAAAAAAGGAAATATAAGAGGTCAAGAATCAAATGGAATGATGTGTTCTATTGCAGAACTTGGTTTAGAATCTAAGTTTTTAAAAGAAGAAGATAAAGCTGGAATACATGAGCTTCCATCAAATGCTCCAGTAGGAGAGGATCCAATTAAATTTATGGAAATGGACGACGAAATTGCAGATTTTGAACTTACTGCAAATAGAGGAGATTTACTTAGCATTTTAGGTATGGCTTATGAACTTGGAGCTATATATGATAAACCTGTTAAAGAAATAGACTTAAAACATAGTGAAATAAACGAAGATGTAAATGATAGCTTCAAAGTAGAAGTAGATACAGAAAATTGTAATTTATTCTTAGCAAAAAAAGCATTAAATGTAACCATAAAAGAAAGTCCAGCATTTATAAAAAATAGACTTATTGCAAGTGGAATAAGACCAATTAATAATGTAGTAGATATTAGTAACTATGTAATGCTAGAAGTAGGCCAACCACTTCATTTCTATGATGCAGATAGACTAGGACCTAAAATTTTAGTTAGAATGGCAAAAAACGGTGAAAAATTAACAACATTGGATAATATAGAAAGAACCTTATCAGAAGATGATATTGTTATTACAAATGGAAAAGAAGCAATAGGACTTGCAGGTGTTATGGGAGGACTTTCAACAGAAGTTGAAAGTGATACAAAAAACATCATAATTGAATCTGCAGTATTTGATGGTGTCAAAATAAGATGTACATCTAAAAAGATTGTAAGAAGTGAAGCAAGTAATCGTTTTGAAAAAGGATTAGATCCGAATAGAACATATATGGCAATTGAAAGAGCCTGCACACTTCTAGAAAAATATGCTGATGCAAAAATTGCAAAAGGCACAGTTGTTTATGATAAGGCAGATAAGCAAGAAAAGAAAATAGATATAAAATTTGAAGATATAAATAATCTTCTAGGTATTAATGTACCGGATGAAGAAGTATTAAATGTATTTAGAAAATTAGGATTTAAATATTCAGTAAATGGAAAAGTAATTACTGTTACAGTACCTACAAGAAGAATGGATATATCAATTAAAGAAGACTTAATAGAAGAAGTAGGAAGAATTTACGGAGTTGATAATATAGAAGGAAAACTTCCTGTACTTCCAACAAGAACAGGTAAATACGATAAAGTAGCAAGAGAGATTAGAAACAAGATGATAGGACTTGGGCTAAATGAAGTAATGTCATATATATTAATAAATAATAAGGAAGCAAGAAAATTTACAACAGACAATTTTGAACCAATAAAATTATTAGACCCACTTACAGAAGACAGAAACACATTAAGATATAGCATGATTTCATCTCTTTTAAATATATATGAGTACAATTTAGACAGAAATAACAAAGATGTATCTATATTTGAAATAGGTAAAGGATTTGGAAAAGTAAATAATGAGTATATAGAAGAAGAAAAACTATGTGTGCTTATGTCTGGAAAGTACTATGAAGGAATAGGAAATACTAAAAACGTAGATTTCTATATGATAAAGGGAGTTGCAGAAGAGTTACTAGATTATTTAGGATATAATGGAAGATATAGCTTTGTAACAACATCCGAACTTCCAAAAGAATTTCATCCATATCAAACAGCTTTAATCTCCGTAAATAACGATATTATAGGAATACTTGGAAAAGTTCATCCAAAAGAGGCAAAAGAAGATGTATATACAATGGAAATTAATTTAAGCAAATTACTTTCTAAAAGAGTAGGAAAGATGAAGTATAAAGAAATATCTAAATTCCCAAGCATTAAGAAAGATGTTGCATTCATTGTAGACAGAAATTTAGACTCAAACATAATAGAAAAACAAATTAAAAATTCTGGAGGAAGTTTACTTACAAATATAGAAGTATTTGATTTATACATGGGAGAACATGTTTCTGCTGATAAAAAATCAATAGCATATTCATTAACATTTAGTGATAGCAAAAAAACTTTAACAGATGATGAAGTAACAGGAATATTTAACAAAGTTATTTCAGATGCAGAAAAAGTATTAGGTGCAGAAATAAGAAAATAAAAAAATTAATTGAAAAACAAATTTTATTGTGTTAATATAATTCTATGGAAAAATTAAAGGAGTGAAACACAAATGTCAAAAAAGAAAATAGATAAACAAAAATTAATAACAAGAATAGTAGCAGGAATTTTAGCAGGACTTATGGTATTGAGTGTAGGATTTACATTAATTTGGTATTTAGTGGCACAATAACATATGTAAGGGCGTTGAATGTCGAGAAATACCAACTTGCGCCCACAAATTAAATTTGGAGAAGGAGCACTAATGAAAAATACATTATTTACACCGACCTTAGAATTTACAGGTCAAGATATAATTAATTATTTAAATATGTTGAGAGAAAATCCATTGAAAATAATTATGCTAATAATTGATGTTGCAATAGTATTATTTTTAGCAATAAAGTTAATACAAATAGTTAAAGAAACTAGGGCATGGCAACTAATGAAAGGAATTTTATTTTTAATAGTTTTTACTTTATTAAGTTCATTTTTGGAATTGCATATACTTAACTATATATTAACATCATTTATGACTTATGGAGTAATACTTCTTATAGTTATTTTTCAACCAGAAATAAGACGTGCTTTAGAGCAACTTCGGAACTAGTAAATTGACTAAATTTTTTGGAATAGATAAGGATATTGCAACAAGAACAAAAGAAAATATATATAAAGTTGTAATTGCAGCAACAGAACTCGCAAAAAGTAAAACAGGTGCATTAATAGTTATAGAAAGAGATATAAAGCTTCAAGATATAGCAGAAACAGGAATAATAATGGACGCAGAAATATCTCCACAATTATTAGTAAATATATTTGATCCTAAAACTCCACTTCATGATGGTGCAGTGATAATTAGCGAAAACAAAATAAAATCAGCAGCATGTCTTTTACCACTTTCAAATGATAAAAGAATATCAAAAGGACTTGGAACAAGGCATAGATCAGCAGTACGGAATGTCACAAGAATCAGATGCAATAGTAGTCGTTGTATCAGAAGAAACAGGGAAAATATCAATTGCCAAAGATGGTACATTAATTATGGATGTAAAAGAAGAAGCATTAAGACAGATATTAATAAAAAATATTGTAACAAAAAGATTTGGAAATGATGATTTAAAAAGAAGAAGAGCTAAATTAAAAGAAAAAATAAAAAACAATAAAGCAGATAATAAAAAATCAGAAACAAAATAACTGTTTCTGATTTTTATAAATACATTTGGCAACCACTTTGTGGCTTCTTATTTCTAAATTTATTAGAACATGTTCTTACAAAAAAGTAAATAGTAAAATCAAAAAAATTAATGGAGTAATATAATGAGAAATATAAAATTAACAATAGAATATGATGGAAAAAAATTTAATGGTTGGCAAAAACAACCGAATAAATTAAACATACAAGGCGAAATAGAAAATGCAATAAAGGAAATAACAGGAGAAGAAGTAGAACTAATTGCTTCAGGAAGAACAGACGCAGGAGTTCATGCACTTCGGGCAAGTTGCAAATTTTAGAACAAATAGTAGTTTGCCAATTGAAAAATTTGCAATAGCAATAAATTCAAAACTAAAAAAGAGTATTGTTATAAAACAAGCAGAAGAAGTAGAAGAGAAGTTCCACTCAAGATACAATGCAAAACAAAAAACATATAGATATATAATAAATAATTCTAAACAAGGCACAGCAATATATAGAGATTTAGAATATCATATGCCAATAAAATTAGAAATAGAAGAAATGAAAAAAGCAATAAAATATTTCGAAGGAGAGCATGATTTTAAAGCATTTAGAGCAAGTGGAACAAGTAGTAAAAGCAGTGTAAGAACAATATATAAAGCAGAGGTTTTAGAGAAAGGTGATAGAATTTTTATTGAACTTACAGGTAATGGATTTTTATATAATATGGTAAGAATTATAGCTGGAACACTAGTAGATGTAGGACTTGGAAAAATAAAAGCAAATGAAATACCAGAAATTATAAAATCAAAAGATAGAACAAAAGCTGGAAAAACACTTCCAGCACATGGGTTATATTTGGTAGAAGTAAAATATAAATAAAAATTCAACAAAAGGGGTCTGTCCCATTTTGTTGAATTTTTTTATAAATATTTTTCTATTTCTTCCCAAACTTTATCGGTATAAATTTTCTTTTCAGAAGAAAATGGAAGCAAAGGTAAATCTTTTAATGGATTTAATACATTTTGCAATTCAGTAATTCTTGCATCTACTTTAGTAGGTGCTATTTTATCGGCTTTATTTGCAATTATTAAACAAGGCAGCCCAGTTTTGTTTACAATATAATTATACATAAGCCTGTCATTTTCAGTAGGCTCATGCCTTATATCTATTAAAAATATAATAAGTACAATTTCTTTTCTAATTTGTAAATATTGTTCAATAAAATTTCCTACTTTAACTTGTTCTTGTTTACTCATTTTACTATACCCATATCCTGGTAAATCAACAAAATAGAAATCATTATCAATATTATAAAAATTAATTTGTCTAGTTTTTCCAGGCTCACTGCTTGTTCTAGCTAAATTTTTTCTATTAATCATAGTATTTATAAATGAAGATTTACCAACATTAGATTTACCAACCAAAACAATTTCAAATAGTCCTGATTTAGGATATTGCTTTGGATTTACAGCAGATATTTCAAATTGTGGATTTTTAACTATCATTTTAATTTCCTTTCTTAAATAAATTGTAGTTTGTATAATGGTATTTGGTGTTTGGAATTTGGAATTTTGTGTAGGGTCGTCCACCCCTACACTTTATATGCCGAAATTCAAATAATTATTATAATTAAAAAATCTGAATTGACGAATGCGAGCGGAGTGTTTGTATAAATTCTTAAAGGAAATCAATGGAGGAAGCGGATACGAGAGGCTCGATTGATTTACTTTTAGAATTTATAAAACACGCAGACGAAGCCGAGAAAACCGAAGATTTTTAATTATAATAATTGAATTCAACCATCAAAAAGAAATTTACATACTACAATTTATTTAATTATTTTTTGGAACTAATTTTGATGTTCCCCCCATATAAGGTCTTAAAACTTCTGGAATGTTAATGCTTCCATCTTCATTGTAATTGTTTTCTAAAAAGGCTATAAGCATACGAGGTGGTGCAACAACTGTATTGTTTAAAGTGTGTGCAAAATAGTTTCCTTTTTCTCCTTTTATACGAATTCCAAGACGTCTACTTTGAGCATCTGTCATATTAGAACAACTTCCAACTTCAAAATATTTCTTTTGTCTTGGACTCCAAGCTTCAACATCACAAGATTTTGCTTTTAGGTCTGCTAAATCTCCACTGCAACATTCAAGGGTACGAACAGGTATGTCTAAACTCCTGAATAATTCTACAGTATAAGACCACATTTTATCATACCACTCATAACTATCTTCTGGTTCGCAAATAACAACCATTTCTTGCTTTTCGAATTGGTGAATTCTATAAACGCCTCTTTCTTCTATACCGTGAGCACCTTTTTCTTTTCTAAAACATGGAGAATATGAAGTCATTGTATATGGAATTTCTGACTTTGGTAAAATTTGATCTTTAAATTTTCCAATCATAGAATGCTCACTTGTACCTATTAAATATAAGTCTTCACCTTCTATTTTATACATCATTGCATCCATTTCTGTAAAACTCATAACACCTGTTACAACATCACTACGAATCATAAAAGGAGGTACACAATAAGTAAATCCTTTATTTATCATAAAGTCTCTAGCATAAGATATAACTGCAGAATGAAGTCTTGCTATATCTCCAATTAGATAATAAAATCCATTACCAGCAACTCTACGAGCAGATTCTAAATCAATTCCAGATAATTTTTCCATTATATCTGTATGATAAGGTATTTCATATTCTGGAATTACAGGTTCTCCGTATTTTTGTATCTCAACATTTTCTGTGTCATCCTTGCCGATAGGAACAGATTCGTGAATTATATTTGGAATTCTCATCATAATTTCTTTTATTTTATTGTTATATTCTTCAGTTTCTTTTTCTATATTTTCTAATTTAGAATTAATTTCATTTACTTTAGACTTAGCATTTTCTGCCTCATTTTTTTTCCCTTCACGCATTAAATTACCAATTTCTTTACTAATAGAGTTACGTTCCATTCTTAATGTGTCACCTTGTAGTTGGAATTCTCTATATTTTTTATCAAGTTCAATGACTTGGTCTACTAGGACTAATTTTTTATCTTGAAATTTTTTCTTGATATTTTCCTTTACCAAATCTGGATTTTCTCTTACAAATTTAATATCTAACATAAACAACCTCCATAAAATTGTATTTGTTTTTTAGAGTTTTATATATTAAACACAAAATACAAAACATCATTAACTTATATTATACTGTAACATAAAATAAAATAATTTGCAATGGTAAAAGCATTTGACAATAAGATTATAGTTAATGTATAATGTAATTGTGAAGAATGATGAAAAAGCAATATAAAACTCTAATTTTAGTGCAAGTACTAATTTTAGTTTTCCTTACAATTTTATATTTATTTATAAAGTCGAAATATATATATTCGATACCAAAATGTGTTTTTAAAGAAAAATTAGGAATATTTTGTGTGTCATGTAATGGAACGACATTTGCTATAGAAATTGCAAATTTAAATTTTAAAAAGGCATTTCAAACACACCCAATATTTTTTATGTCATTAATATATTTAGCATTAATGAATTTTATATATATAGTTAATGTTATATTTAATAAGCAGATTAATATATTTAAATGGTGGCATGCTATAGTATGGCTAATTCTTCTGTTAATATATACCATAATAAGAAATTTAAATTAAGAAAGGAGAGAAAAAACACAAAATGGACGAAAATAAATCAAATGGAAAAGGGTTCGGTATAGTTTCATTAGTTACAGGAATAATATCAATATTATTTATAGAGTTTATAATAATATCAATAATATTTGCTGTAATTTCAATTATTTTTGGAGTAATAGGACTTAAAAAAGGCAACAATGGATTAGCAAAGGCCGGAGTAGTTTTAGGAATAGTAAGCTTAGCAATAACATTTTTATTATTTTTATTTTTAAAGGTTTTAGATATATCATTATTTACAATACCAAGTTGGTATAAATAATGTAAGTTTATTTAAATGAAAGGAGATTAAAAATGGAAGAAGAGAACAAAACAACACAAACAGTTGTACAAGAAAGCAAAGGATTAAGCATAGCATCAATGGTACTTGGAATCATATCAGTTGTACTATTTTGTATTTGGTATATATCAGTACCATGTGCTATTCTTGCAATTATATTTAGTGTAATTGGAAAGAAAAAAGGTGGCAAAGGAATGGCAATAGCTGGACTAGTTCTAGGTATAGTTGCATTATCTATTTTAATATTAATATATATATTAGCAATTGTAGGAATAGCATCATTTGCTTCTGCCTTGAATAGCATATAGAATTAATTTAGATTTTTTATAAAGGAGTAAAGTATGGAAGAAAATAATAATGAAGTAATCAAAGAAAACATTCAAAGTTCAGAGCCAATACAAAAAGGAAATAAACAAAATAATAATAATGGAATGAGTATAGCTTCTATGGTGTTAGGGATAGTTGGACTAATAGTATGTGGACTTCCTTGTGGAATTCTTGCAATTATATTTAGTGTAATGGCAAAGAAAAAAGGAAAAAATGGAATGGCAACAGCTGGATTAGTACTAGGAATAATTGATGTAATTGGCGTAGCACTTGCGTTGATATTAGGAACAGCACGGATTTACAGTTTTTTCTTTATAATTCAATAAAAACGGTTAGTTTTTAAAGTAAAATCTACTTTAGTAAAAAAATGATTGTATTAAAGAAAGTTCCTAAAAGTTGAGGACTTT
>CANQYS010000018.1 GCA_947628115.1 uncultured Clostridia bacterium
CCATAGAAAAAATCCCTCCTTGATATTTTTTATTTTATCACGGAAGGATTTATTTACACAACTTTTTCTATACTCTCATATAACCTACAGAAAGTTTATAATTTTTGCTTTTTAAATATGAGTAAATTAACATTTTCAAGAACTAGTCCATAATTTATTCTATTATCTGTATTTTGAGAATAATAGATACTTAAATCTGCCAAATAGTATTTTCTTTCTCCTTTTAAAACTGATTTTAATTTTATATCAAACAAATTGCAAGAGTAAATGATTTTAGCCTTTTCTAAAATATCTAAATATCTTTCTATAGTTCTTCTATAACTTTGTCTGCATTTTTATAAGTTAAATATAAAATTTACGATTTTTTAATATTCTAACCATAATCCTTCTGTTTTTAATTGATTTACTATATCGTTATGCTCGCTTACTGTCCTTGTAAAATATAATTTTCCATTTTTATCAGCTACAAAAAATATATATTCTGTGTCATTTGGTCTTAATGCAGCTTCTATACTATTTTTACTTACAGAAGATATTGGTCCAATTGGTAGTTTTCCTTCCATATTTGGTCCTCTTGTATTATAGGGATTATATTCATCTAATTCTCTTTGATATAAATCTCTTTCTCCCATATCAACACTTACAGCATAATATGTTGTAACATCACTTTGCAATGCCATGCCTTGATTTAGTCTATTATATATTACACTTGATACATCTTTTCTCTCTTCATCACTCATTGATTCCATTTCTATTATTGAAGCAATTGTTAAAATTTCATGTACACTATATTCACTATTTTCTATTTCCTCTTTATATCCTTCTAATATTTCTTCCATTCTATCTAACATTTTTTCAAATATATCTTCTATCTTAGCATCTTTATTTTCTATTGTATAGGTATCTGGAAATAGGTATCCTTCTAATGAGTAATATATATCTTCATTTTTTATTTCATCTGATAAAAACCAATATTTTTGTATTAATGAATTTATATATTCTTCATTTTTAATAACATTTATTACATCTTCTTGTGTATTATTAGTAACTTCAGCAATTTTATTTGCAAGCCATATAACATTTTTGCCTTCTAAATATGTAATGTCTATTTGATTTGTATCATACATAATGCCTGTTTTTAACATATCCGTAATTTGTTTTAAATTCATACTTTGTGTTAAATAATATGTACCTGCTTGAAAATCTGATATTTTATTTACTTTTATATATATTTTAAATGCATTTTTACTTTTTATTAAATTATTTTCTTTTAAAATATCTGCTATTTCGCTGCTACCTGTTCCTAATGGTATAACAACTTGTATTTCATCCTCATTTTTACTAACTTGCGATATCGAAATAAAATACCAGATAACAGAACTAATTATTGTTAATATAATTAATGCAATTATTATTACTATAGCTAATATACATTTATTTTTTTTTGAATGCTCCATTTGTATCTCCTATTCTATAATATAATCTACTATATTTATATAACTGTTTTTTTCTATTTTTTCATTTAAAACAATGCTTGTATCTACACCAACTTCTCTCAATCTAGGAGTAAGTTCTATAATAAATCTAAGCATACCTTCTTGATTTTCAACTTTGTTAAAATCTATAACTATTCCATTAATATCACTTGCTATAACTTTATCTGCAATTTTATTAATAAGATTTGCCCTAGTTTTATAATCTTCTAATATTATATTTATTTTACTTTCAAATATCTTGTTAGAAATGATTACCCAATTTTTATAATTTTCTTTCTGCTTTTTTAATTCTTCATTTATTTCTATACCATTCTCATTTATTTCATATATAGCTTTTAAGTTAACGTTATTAGTTACATTAATTTTATTGTTTTGATAGCTATCCATAGAAATAAGTATTGCTTCTCCTCTTTCTTGCATATCTTGCCTTAATATGTATTCTGATGTAAGCTTATTTGCTTTTACATATCCCAAAGTTCCATCTTGTGTTCTTATTTGTCTCCATCCCTTGCTAGTAGTGTAAAAACAATAAACTGATTGACCCGGATTTAAACTTCCTATGTTTTTTGACAATCTTCTAGGTCTATATTTTATGTCTGTTTTTTCAGATACAATAGCACTTATCATTCCTTTGTTCAATTCATCTATAATTACTCTATTTGTATTCTTTATATATTTTACATCAATATTATACACTATTTCCATATCTGAAATAGGCAAATAAATATTATTATCAATTCTGATTATGGAATCCATTATCTCTACATTAGAATTATTTACTGTCATCTTTTTTTCATTAGCTATTATAGTTGCTACCTTTGTATCTGAAGTTGTTACAATCTGATTATATTTATCATCATAATAAATATTTGTATCAAACAGATTTTTTATATCTTCTTCCGAAATATAAATTGTATCATTTTCATTTACATATATATTATGCTTTAATTTTTCTGTTTTATTTTCGTCATTTACTATTAAATTAATTACATCTTTATATTTGTCTCTTTTATAACCTGGTGCTATATTTATAATTAAAGCTACTATTATAAGAGCTAATACACTAACTACAACATTTCTTATAAATTTTCTTTTTTTAATTTTTACTAATTTTTTCTTTAATATATCCAATAATTACCTCCACTTTTATAATTATATAATAGTATATCATAAAAATTTTATATAAAACATATTTTAATATATTTTTTTGTTTTTTTATTATATTTTATTGATATTTTTGTTCCAGTATGGTAATATTAATAATGGTGCGTTTAGGTTTTGTCAAATTTAAAAACGCAATTTTAATTATAGTTTATAATATAATAATATATAGAAAGAAGGGATTTTTAATGGACTTTAAAGAATGGAAAAATTTTAAAAGTGGAAAATGGACTAAGGAAATAGACGTTAGAGATTTTATTCAAAAAAATTACACACCTTATGAAGGCGATGATAGCTTTTTAGCAACAGCAACTGAAAGAACAAAAAAATTATGGGATGATGTTTTAGAACTTTATAAAAAAGAAAGAGAAAATGGTGGTGTTTTAGATGCAGATACAAAAACTCCATCTGGAGTAAATAGCTATGAAGCTGGATACATTGATAAAGATTTAGAACAAATAGTAGGTCTTCAAACAGATGCTCCATTAAAAAGAGCAATTATGCCTAATGGTGGTATTAGAATAGTTGAAAAATCAGCTGAAAGTTATGGTTTAAAAGTAGATCCAGAAACAGATTACATTTACCATAATTTAAGAAAAACACATAATGATGGTGTATTTAGTGTTTATACACCAGATATAAGAGCTGCAAGAAGTTCTCACTTAATTACAGGTCTTCCAGATGGATATGGTCGTGGAAGAATAATTGGAGACTATAGAAGAGTTGCACTTTATGGTGTAGATGCATTAATTGAAGAAAAAAAGGAAGAATTAGATGTTCTTAATGTTGATGAATTTACTGAAAATGTAATTCGTCAGCGTGAAGAAATTTCTGATCAAATTAAAGCTTTAAATGATTTAAAAGGAATGGCTGCAAAATATGGATTTGATATTTCGATTCCTGCAAAAAATGCAAAAGAAGCTGTTCAATGGTTATACTTTGGATACTTAGGAGCAATTAAGGATCAAAATGGTGCAGCAATGAGTATCGGTAGAACATCTACTTTCTTAGATATATACTTTGAAAGAGATTTAAATGAAGGTTTAATTACAGAGGAAGAGGCTCAAGAAATTATGGATCATTTCGTTATGAAATTAAGATTAGTAAGATTTTTAAGGGCTCCTGAATATAATGCATTATTTAGTGGAGATCCTGTTTGGGTAACAGAAAGTATTGGTGGAATGGGAATTGACGGAAGAACATTAGTTACTAAAAACTCATTTAGAATTCTTCATACTTTAACAACATTAGGTCCTGCTCCAGAGCCAAACCTTACAGTTTTATGGTCTACAAGATTACCAGAAGGATTTAAAAGATTTGCTACTAAATTATCTATTCAAACATCTTCTATACAATATGAAAATGATGATTTAATGAGAATAACTTTAGGTGATGACTATGGTATTGCATGTTGTGTATCTGCTATGAGAATTGGTAAACAAATGCAATTCTTTGGAGCAAGAGCAAATCTTGCCAAAGCATTACTTTATGCAATTAATGGTGGTAGAGATGAAAATTCTGGAAAACAAGTAGCTCCAAAATTTGAAGGTATTACATCAGAATATTTAGATTATGATGAAGTAATGGAAAAATTTGATTGCATGATGGATTATGTAGCGAAAATATATATTAAAGCTTTAAATGCAATTCATTATATGCATGATAAATACTCTTATGAAGCTTTAGAAATGGCTCTTCATGATAGAGAAGAAGATATTTTAAGAACAATGGCATGTGGAATAGCTGGTTTATCAGTTGTTGCTGATTCACTTTCTGCAATAAAATATGCTAAAGTTAAAACAATTAGAAATGAAGATGGTCTTGTTGTTGATTATGAAATTGAAGGAGATTTTCCAAAATACGGAAATGACGATGATAGAGTTGACCAAATAGCTGTTAATTTAGTAAAAACATTTTTAAATAAATTACAAAAGCACTATACTTACAGAGGTTCAAAACATACATTATCTATTCTTACTATTACATCAAATGTTGTATATGGTAAAAATACAGGAAATACACCAGATGGAAGAAGAGCTGGAGAACCTTTTGGGCCAGGTGCAAATCCATTACATGGTAGAGATACAAATGGTTCACTTGCAGTATTAAATTCAATTGCAAAACTTCCTTATGAATATGCAGAAGATGGTATTTCGTATACATTTGCAATTACACCAGCTGCACTTGGTAAAGAAGAAGATATAAGAATTACAAACTTAGTTAATATGCTTGATGGATATTTTGCAAAAACTGGACATCACATTAATGTAAACGTATTTGATAGATCATTATTAGAAGATGCAATGGAACATCCTGAAAAATATCCTCAACTTACTATAAGAGTTTCTGGATATGCAGTTAACTTTATAAAATTAACAAGAGAACAACAATTAGATGTAATTCATAGAACTATACAAGATAGAATTTAATTGTACAAAATAAAAGACATGATATTACACAATATCATGTCTTTAAAATTTATAAATAAACATGTAAATTGTAGTTTGTGTGAGGGGAATTCTAGGGACTGTCCCTAAAAATCACCAATTTTGGGGATTTTTGGGACTGTCCTGAATTCACCTTTCTTAGAAATGGATTTTTTCCTCACATCCTAGCGACTTTGAATTGGCGGGCGGACTTAAAGCGCCTGTCCCTACGGTATTTGCTCGGTGAAGATTGAAGAATTCATTATTCAATCTTCACTATTCACTGTGGGCGGACACAAGGCCCGCCCCTACACAAAATTCAAAATTCTAAATGCTAAACACAATCAGACAAACTACAATTTACTTGAATCTATACAATAGAAGGAGAAAATATGCAAGAATATGATAAAAATAAATATGCAAAAATACATTCAATAGAATCATTTGGAACAGTTGATGGTCCAGGAATAAGATTTGTAATTTTTATGCAAGGATGCTATTTAAAATGCAAATACTGTCATAATAGAGATACATGGGATTTAAATGGGGGAAATTTAACATCTGTAGACGATTTATTAGATAAAATAGAAAGGTATAAAAGTTATATACTTCCTTCTGGAGGTGGAGTTACTGTAACTGGTGGGGAGCCCTTATTACAACCTAAATTTTTAATAACTCTATTTAAAGAATTAAAAAAACGTAATATTCCTACGGCAATTGATACATCTGGTATGGTAGATATAACTGACGATATAAAGGAATTACTTAAATTTACCGATTTAGTTCTGCTAGATATTAAACATATAAATGATGATAAATGTAAAGAATTAGTTGGTTTTTCTAATAAAAAGGAATTAAACTTTGCTAGATATCTAAGTGATAATAATATTCCTGTATGGATTAGACAAGTTATAGTTCCTGGAATTACAGACGAAGAAGAAGATTTAACCGAATTAAAAGAATTTATTAGGACTTTAAATAATGTAAAAAAAATAGAACTTATTCCATACCATCAACTTGGAAAATTTAAGTGGGAAAATCTTGGAATTAAATATGAATTAGAAGGTATTCGACCTGCAAATTCTGAAGATATAGCTAGAGTAAAAAAATTTTTGGATATATAATTAAATATTTTTTGCATTAATGATTTATATTAGTTTTTCGGAATATTGTTTTAAATATTGCAGAAACTTCGTCGATTTAATGAAAATTTAAGCATTAAATTTTCATTAAAAGATTAAAAGCTAAAATATTAATTTTTGACAAATGAGCATTCATTTTCAAAAAATAATATTTTAGCTTTATTATTTTTGTATATAATTTTTTATCTACTGAATATTGACTAACAATTCAATTGCTTTTTGTAATTGTTCATCAACCTCTGTTTCTTCATTATCCTCTACTAATACATCTGGCTCTATTCCCTTTTTATTAATTACATCTCCATTTGGCATACGAAATTCTTCTATTGTTAATTTTAACGCTCCACCTGATGATACAGGTACAATTTCTTGCATTACACCTTTCCCAAATGTTTTTGTTCCAACAACTTTTGCTATTCCGTTAGCTTTTAATGCTCCTATAAAAATTTCAGATGCACTTGCAGAATTCTCATTAGCAAGTATTGTAATATTAAAATTATCTTGTACTTTTGCATCTGTTTTTGCTTTTGTTTCTTCTTCCTTTTCTTTGTCTATTTCTATCATTATTGTTTTGTCTTTTGGAATAAACAAATCCGATATACTAACTGCTTCTGTTACTAATCCTCCACCATTATCTCTTAAATCTATTATTAAAGATTTAATATTTTTTTGTAATAATTCATCTAACTTATTTTCAAATTTTTGACTACATCCTTCATCAAAAGAAAGTATTTGAATGTACCCTATATTATTTTCTAAAATTTCTGATTCTATTGGATTAATTTCTACTGTTTTTCTCTCTATTGTTTTATTTAAAACCTCATTGCCTCTTAAAATTTCTAAATTAACAGTTGTTCCTTCTTCTCCTTTTACTTTATTTGCAACAAGACTTAAATCATCCATACTTGCACAGTCCTCTCCATCTACTTTTGTTATAATATCACCTGTTTTTATCCCTGCCTCTTCTGCTGGAGATCCTTTTATTGGCAATAAAACTAGTATATTGTTATATCTATCTTGTGTCATATAAATACCTATTCCAACATAATTACCATTTACATCCACCATTAATTCTTCATATTCTTCTTTAGTTAAGTATTCTGTGTACTCATCACCTAATCCCGCAACATATCCCTTTACAGCATATTCACTTAGTTTTTCCTCATCTGTAATTTCACCTAGATAAGAGTTATCAAGATATTCTCTAATTAATTGTATTTTTGTATCAATATTATTAGTTTCTGTTGTTAACAATCTTTTCGTTAATCCATTCTCTGTTTTAAAATAATAATTATCCATTACTACAGCTGTAATTAAAAATGTTACCAATGCAGTAACAATTATTATCATTATTGTTTTATAGATGTTATTTTTCTTTTCAAAATCCATTTCAATCCTCCCTAAAATATTATATTAAATGTTTTAAAATTTATGAAATTTAAAAAATGTCCTATTATTGCATTAGGGCGTATATAATACGCCCCTATAACTTTCTTACATATAATTTCTTGGATCCCTTCTACTATCTCCTCCACCATATGACCAATTATATGGTGAAACTCTTACCTCAAAATGTAAATGAGGTCCTGATGAATTTCCTGTATTTCCACTATACATAATTAATTGTCCTTTTTGTACAACATCTCCTACATATACCTTAAAATTTCCATTTCCATGTCCATAATATGTTCTAATTCCATTTGAATGTTGCAAACATACATAATTTCCTAATCCACCATTTGACCAACCAGCTGCAAGAACAACTCCATCTGCGGCTGCATATACTTCTGTTCCTACTGGCACTCCATAATCAATAGCTCCATGATACGCTCCACTACTATAATACATTGTTGCTGTGATTACACCAGATTTTACAGGTCTTTGTAATACTCCTGTTCCACCTAAATTCTCTATTTTATCACTGTATTGTCTTTCTAATTCTCTTAATTCATTTTCTATTTTTTTATTTTCTGATTCTAATCTTTCTAATTCATCATTTAGAGCTTTTTCTTCATCTGACAATTGCGATACATATTTTTCTTTTGCTGCTTGTGAATTTTTTAATGTTTTTGCTGTCGTTTCTTTATTATTTTTTAATGTTGCAACTTGCTCTTTATTATTTTCTAAACTTTTTTTAGCTTCTTCTATTTGAATTCTATTTTCTTCCAATTCTTCCAATAATCTATTATCCATTTCAGCTACATCAGAAACTAATTGCCAATTAGATACCATATCCCATATAGATCCACCACCTAGAATTACATCTAAATATGTTGTTTCACCAGCTTCATATTGTGCAACAATTCTAGCTTGGAGAGTTTCTTCTTGTTCTTTATACTTTTTCTCTGCTTCATCCAATTTTATTTGTGTATCTGCAATAGAACTTTCCAAATTGGCTAACTGTGTATCTAATTCTTCTATTTGTATTTCATATTCACTAATTTGATTATTTAATGACTGGATTTGTTTCATTGTTTCTGTCATTTCTACTTGCACTTCATTTATCTCATTTTCTGTTTCTTTTATTTTATTATCTATATCATTTTGTTGTTGTTCTAATTCAGACTTTGTTGCAGCTAATGTTATTATAATATTTGTTGATATTATAGTAATTATTAATAGAATTACAAAAATTACTTTCTTTTTCATAATTTTCTCCTCTTTGTTTAATTTGATGGGCTATTCTCTTGTATTTCATTTTGGTTCGTTTCTACTTGGTTATTGGTTTCATTTTCAGTTGATTGTTTTGTTATAAATGGGAGTGAATCCACTGAATGTCCATTTATTCTGACTTCAAAATGCAAATGTGGACCTGTTGACCAACCAGTTGATCCAGCTTTCATTATTATATCTCCCTTTTTCACTGTTTGTCCAAGCTGAGCTATAATTTCTGAGCCATGACCATATAATGTACAAACTCCTCCTCCATGGTCAATCATAACCATATTTCCATATCCTGTGGTTGTATAACCTGCATGTATAACTACCCCATCATTTGCTGCTATAACGTATGCTCCTGTAGGCATTGCAATATCCGTACCTGAATGAACTCTAGCTACTTTTAATATTGGATGTATTCTCATACCATATCGAGATGTTATTGTTGTGTATCCTGGAGCAGGCCATGCAAATTCTCCACCAATATAGTCTGATCCTATATTACCTGTCGTAAGTGCTATAATCTGTGCTTCAATACTATTTAATTCAGCTTGATATTTGTCTATTGTTTCTTGAGTTTCTTTTTCTTCCTTAGTTAATTTATCTATATAACTATTTCTAATTATTTTAGAGTTTTCTAAAGCAATTGTTCTTTTTTCTTTGTTCTTTTTTACTGTTTTTATATTTTTTTGTTTTTCCTCTAATAAAAGTTTTGCATTTTCTATTTCATTTTTTTGTTCTTCTATATCTTCTAATAATTCATTATCATATCTAGCTATTTCTCCAATTAAATAATAATTAGAAATAAATTCTGAAAAACTGGTAGAATTTAATAAAACATCTAAATATACTATATCTCCTACCTCATATGCTGCAACAATTCTGTTTTGCAGAGCTGTTCTTTGTAAATTATAATTTTCTTCTACTATATTTAGTTTTTGCGTTATTGTTTCTATTTGCTTTTCTATATTATTAACATTACTTTCTAATGCTGTTATTTCACTTTCATATTCATATATTTCAGCATTTAAATTATTAAGTTGCTCCAAATTTTCTGTAAGTTCTATTTGTATATCTTGAATTTGTTCATTTGATTCATTTATTTGATTTTGTAATTCATTCCTTTGATTTTGCAAATCATTTAAGTCATCACCTAAAACTATACTACAAAATGCAATTAAGTACAATATAGTAATTAAAATTATTATTACTATTTTTTTATTCATTCAGAGTCACCCCTTATACATCAAGGTACTTTCTCATAGATATTGAACTACCAATTATACCTATTCCAACTCCTAAAAACATATATACCAATACTATCTGTACAATCATATCTCCAAAGCTTAATATTCCTAGAGATAATTTTTGCCAAGTTTCAGACTGTGCAATTTGATTAGCTATATAATTATAGCCTCCTCCTACTACTAAAATTGATAGTATTCCTGATATTAATCCAATTATTATACCTTCTATAATAAATGGAGTTCTTATAAATCCATTTGTTGCCCCAACATATTTCATAATAGATATTTCTTTTCTTCTAGCATGTACCGTAAGTTTTATTGTATTTGAAATTATAAATAGTGAAATTAAAATTAATATTGCAAACATAACAAAGGTAACAATTTTTATAGTACTACCCACTTTTGAAAGTGTTTCTACTGTATCTCTTTTATTTTGGATTTCTCTAACAGTATCTAAGTTGTTTATTGCATCATATACTTGATCATTCATCGATAAATCTGTTAATGTTACCATGTATGAAACTGCAAATATATCTGGAGTAAATCCACTTATTGCCTTGGCATTTTTTCCAAATCTTTCTTTCATTGTATTATATGCTTCTTCTTTGCTTACAAAAATTACACTATTTACTCCTTCTATTTTGTTTAATTCATCATTTAACTGACTTATTTCTTCTTCTGTTGCATCAAATTCCATAAAAACCTGCATACCTTGTTCCGCTTCTAAGTCTTCTACCCAATTATTTATATTTTGACCTATTGTAAAAAACAGTCCAAATATAAGCATTGTAGCACACATAACTCCTAAACAAGAAACTGTTGATTTTTTATTTTTAAATACATTTCTAAAACCTTCTGTTAAGAAATAATTAATTACATTATATTTCACTTACTATACCCACCTTTTCTATCATCTCTTATAATTACGCCCTTTTCTATTTCGATAACTCTTTTTTTCATTTGATCAACTATATCCTTTGCATGTGTTGCAATTACTACTGTTGTTCCTCTTAAATTGATTTCATTTAATAAATTCATAATATCCCATGCAGTTTCTGGATCTAAATTTCCTGTTGGTTCATCTGCTATAATCATTGATGGGTTATTTACTAAGGCACGTGCAAGTGCTACCCTTTGTTGTTCTCCACCTGATAACTCATCTGGGTAAACTTTGGCTTTACCGCTTAATCCTACTAATGAAAGAACCATTGGTACTTGTCTTCTTATGTGTTTTGGTGTAGCTTTAACAATATTCATTGCAAATGCTACATTTTCATAAACAGTTTTATCTGATAATAATCTAAAATCTTGAAATACAACTCCCATACTTCTTCTTAAATATGGAACTCTTTTAGGCTTTAAAAATGTTGTATCTCTTCCATTTATTATTATGTTTCCTGATGTTGGTTCTTCCTCTTTTAATATTAATTTTATAAGTGTTGATTTTCCGTGAACCTGAAGCACCCACCAAAAAGGCAAATTCACCTTTTTCTATTTTAAAATTCGCATTATTAACAGCCTCTGTTCCTGTGTTATATTTTTTATATACATTTTTAAATTCTATCATGCAATTACCTCAATTTTCTTAATTTATACAATAATAATTATAATAATAATATATAATTATTGCAATATAATTTTTCTAAAAAACATGGAAATTTAATATATTTGTAACATTATGAAAATATTTATAGAAATAAGCATAAAATATGACTTTAATTATAAAAGTGGTTGACTAAATTTTTTAAAATTAATTTTTGGACATCCTGGCGTCCCCAATGTGCAAAAATAGGGCTGGTACACGCAGCCCTTTAAAATACGTAAATAATTATTTTCGTTCCGATAATATTTTCTGCATATCCTCCCAAGAATAATCCAGAAGCCTTAAGTCAGGGATCAAAGAACTACAAATAGCAATTTCTTCACCTCTTTTTGCAAACTTTTTTGCTTCAGAGAATAAGAATTCTGCCTTTGCTTTGCCAGATGTCGTGTGTTCAAGCGTCTTCTCAAATGGAATTTTGAAAGAAAATATAGGATGATAAACGCCTTCTTTTGTTCTTTCCATCTTGGATATTTCAATATCGTCATTTCCATTGTCACAATATATTACAATTCCTTCAAAACCTCCAAACACCAAACCAGTTTCATCTTTTTTTGGAACAATCCGTATTCCATAGATTTCATTTTCAAGCTTTTCCATGAAAGTGCCTCCATTTAAATAAATTTGTGTACATTTTTGATTATATCATAAAAATAAAATTATGTAAATACAAAAAATTGCTATATGGGTTCGGATAGCAATGCTTTGGTGACCCAAAACTTTCTAAATCCGAACCCAATTTATTTAGAAAGTGAAATAATAATATATTTTTATTATTCATAATGTCCTTTGCATTGAACAATTTCTATTTCTTTATTATTTCTTCTATAAACTAATCTATTAATGTCATCTATTCATCTTCTCCAATAACCTCTTAAATTTTCTCTTAAGAGTTCAGCTTTTCCAATTCCTTCATATTTATTTCGCCCGAATATAAACACAATTGTAAAAATAAAAAGAGAAAGTGACGAAACAATTAAACATCATCACTCTCTCCCGATAAACACTGTGTATTAACTATATTTTACTTTTTTTATAATATCTTCTGCTGTTAGTTCAAAATATTTTAATAACTCTTTTGCTGGACCAGATTTTCCAAATGTATCCTTTATTCCCATTCTAATTAATTTTGCTGGATATTCTTCTGTTAAAACTTCTGATATGGCACTTCCGCAATCCACCTATTATATTGTGATCTTCTATTGATATCAATTTTTTTGTTTCTTTTGCACTTTTTACAATTATATCTTTATCTATAGGTTTTATTGTATGCATATCAATTACTCTTATATGTATTCCTGCTTTTTCTAGTTCTTCTTTTGCCTGTATTGCTTCTGCTACAGTTACTCCAGTTGCAAACACAGTAGCATCTGTGCCTTCTCCTATTTGAACTCCTTTTCCTATTTCAAATTTTTGTTTCTCTGTATATATTATAGGTGTTGCTAATCTGCATAGTCTTAAATATGTTGGTCCCTTTAATTTAGATATTTCCTCAACTGCCCATTTTGTTTCTATATCATCTGATGTACAAATAACTATCATATTCGGTATACCCCTCATTAGTCCTAAATCTTCTATCATTTGATGTGTTGCTCCATCTTCTCCCACAGTAACACCGGCATGACTTGCACATACTTTTACATTTAAATTTGGATATGCAATACTGTTTCTTATTTGGTCATATGCTCTTCCTGTTGCGAACATAGCAAATGAACTTGCAAATGGAATTTTACCAAAAGTTGACATTCCCGCTGCTGTACTCATCATATCTTGTTCTGAAATTCCCATATCAAAAAATCTTTCTGGAAATTTTTTTGCAAATATTGAAGTTTTTGTTGCTCCTGATAAATCTGCATCCAAAACTACAATATCTTTATTTTTTTCTCCTAATTCAGCTAACTTTTCTCCATAACTCTGTCTTGTTGCTTTAGTAATATCTAAATTCATTATTTTTCCTCCATATATTTAAATTTTGTTCATAGATTGAGGCAGTCTTTACAATGTTTGAGGGACAAGTCTCAGTCACGGGTATTCCTCATAGATTGAGGCATGTCTTTACAATGTTTGAGGGACAAGCCTCAGTCATAGGTATTCCTCATAGATTGAGGCATGTCCCTCTTTTTTAATTATACCAATCTTTTATGATGCTTTCTGGTATTTGTAAATTTCCCCTTCCTATTCCTAATTCAACACCTGGTCTTTTTTTGCCATGATAATCTGTTCCGCCACTTGTATATAAATTGTTTATTTTGCAATATTCTAAAAGTTCATTTATTTGTTCTTCTGTAAAATTACTATAATAACATTCTATTCCATCTAAATTACTATCTTTTATTAACTGCTTTATATATTCAATTTTATTATCCACCCATTTATATTCATGAACATGTGCTAAAAATGCTACTCCTCCTACTAAATGAACTTGTTCTACTGTTTTTGCTGGTGATGGATAATCGTCTTTTTTATCTAAGAAAAACATATTGTTTCTATTATATACATAATCTTTTTTAAAATTGCTAAAATTTTCCCATAAATCTTTTGGTACTTTCGCTTCATTCTCTGGGTGTTTTTTTAGTTCATTATAAAATACTACACTTCCCCAATCTTTATCTGGATCCCAATCTATTGTTTCGATTGGGTCTAATATTAGTCCATAACCTTTTGCTTGTTTATAAAAATGCTTTAAATTTTTTGTTTCTAATATTCTGTGTGTTTTTTCTTTATAATATTTATCTAGGTAACTACTAAATTTATCTATATCCACATTATATGCAAGTATATCTATTACCCTATCTTTATAATAATTTTTAAGTTCAACACCTGGTATAATTTTGCCAGAATAATAATCTTTTATATCTATTTCTTTTAATTGATAATATGCATTTACACTTTCATGATCTGTTATTGATATGTAAGATAACTTTTGTTGTTCTGCCTTTTTTAATACTTCTATTACGCTATCTGTTCCGTCTGAATTGTTGGTATGTATATGTAAATCTATCATTATAATTTCTCCTATTACTATAATTTTTATCTAAATATATAAATAGTTTTGATTTAATTCCTCTATCGCTATATTGTATTCCTCCTCTTTTGGTGCTTTTCCATGCCAATCTGCTACATTTTCCATGAATGAAATTCCTTTACCTTTTATTGTTTTTGCAATTATTACAGTTGGTTTTCCTTTTATTGTTTTTGCTTTTTCAAATGCTTGTATAATTTTTTGTATATTATGGCCATCTATAGTTATTACTTCAAACCCAAAACTTTTAAATTTTTCATCTAATGGATATATACTCATTACTTCATTTACTTTACCATCAATTTGTAAATTATTGTTATCTATTACAAGACATAGGTTGTCCAATTTATAGTGGCTAGATGTCATTGCAGCTTCCCATATTTGTCCTTCTTGCAATTCTCCATCTCCACATATACAATACACCCTAACGCCCTCGTGATTTAATTTAGATGCTATTGCCATGCCATTAGCAACAGATAGTCCTTGTCCGAAGTGAACCTGTTGACATATCAACTCCAGGTATATTTTTCATGTCTGGATGTCCTTGTAACATTCCATCAATTTTTCTTAATTTTTTTAATTCTTCTTTATCAAAATATCCTTTTTCTGCTAATGTACTATATAAAGCTGGTGCAACGTGACCTTTTGATAATACTAATCTATCCCTTGAATTAGATTTTGGATTTTTTTCGTCTATATTCATTTGATTAAAATAAAGCACTGTTAATATATCTGCAATAGACAAAGAACCTCCTGGATGCCCAGATTTAGCATTATATGTACTTTCTATAATACCTATTCGTACTCTTCTTGCTATTTCTTCTAACTCTTTTATATCTGTTGTTTTCAACAGTCTCACCCCTTGTTTGAATTTAATTCTTTAATATTTCCTATTATATTTTATACTATAATAAAATTAATTTCTACATTTTTCTAATAAAAATCTTTAAAAAAGAACAGAATAAAATCTGTTCTTTAAACATTAATTTTGTGTATATGGTAATATAGCAATATGTCTAGCTCTTTTTACAGCTTGTGTAATATCTCTTTGATGTTTTGCACATGCACCTGTTGCTCTTCTTGGTAATATTTTACCTTTTTCATTTACAAATTTCTTTAATTGATCTGCATTTTTATAATCTAATACAAAATCTTTATTACTACACATTACACATACTTTTTTTCTCATTTTTCTGAATTTTGGATTAAAATCATCATCGCTTCCATTTCTTCTTCTATTGTTTTTTCCGTTTTGTTTTCTATCTGCCATTATTTTCCCCCCTTCCAAAATTTGTTTTACAAATTTTGTATTTTTTCATTTTTATCTTTTAGAAAGGTAATTCATCATCAGAAGAAACTGAAAATTCTGAGTTAGCTGATATAGAATTTCCAAATGTGTTTTCAAAATTTGATGTATCGCCTTCTCTTTTGCTATCTGCAAAATATGCTTCTTCAGCTACTACTTCTGTAACATAGTGCTTTTGTCCTTGGTCATCGTCCCAAGTTCTTGTTTGAATTCTTCCAATTATTCCAACTTGTTGTCCTTTCTTAAAGTATTTACTACAAAATTCTCCTGTTTTACTCCAAGCAACAATATTTATAAAATCTGCTTGTCTTTCTTCTCCTTGTCTTACAAATCTTCTATTTACTGCTAATGAGAAGGATGCTACTAATGTATTATTTGTTTGAGTATATCTTACTTCTGGATCTCTTGTTAGTCGCCCCATTAAAATTACTTTATTCATAATTTTATTCCTCCTCTTTAACTACGATAAATTTTATTACTTCGTCTGTAATTCTGTATATTCTTTCTAATTCAGCAATTAATTCTGGTTTAGCTTCAAATTTGAATACAATATAATATCCTTCTTTGTTCTTTTTAATTTCGTAAGCTAATTTCTTTTTACCAATTTCTTCTACCGAATTAAGTTTACCATCAGTATTAATTAAATTTGAGAACTTTTCTATTAAAGCTTTTATGCTCTCAGCCTCTAAATTTGGATTAATAATGATAACACTTTCGTATTTATTCATTATTTTTCACCTCCTTTTGGATTATAACCCATACCATTTATGTATGAGTAAGGAAAAAACAGCAATGCTATTTTCCAAACATTGCTATTTTATCATATTTACATCATATTTGCAATATCTTTTTTAAAATATAATATTCTCCTTAATTTTCCTTAAATCCATTACCAAATACCTCCCTTGCATTTGTTATAACTACAAAGGCATTTTTATCAGTATTATTTACTATTTGCATTATTTCTCTTACTTCTCCTCTTGATGCGACACATAATAATACATTCTTTTCCTCTTTTTTATACATTCCTTTTCCATAAACAGATGTACTTCCTCTTCGTATTTTATCTCCAATTTGCTTTGCTATTTTTTCGTATTGTGGTGATATTATATATACCATTTTTGCAAAATCTATACCTTCAAAAAATATATCAAGCATTTTTCCCACTATATATATTGTAATTGCTGAATATAGTCCTACTTCTAATTCTTTAAAGAAAATTACATTTAAAATTACTATTATGCTATCTAAAATAACAAGTAGATTACTAATTCTTATATTTGGTTTAAATGCTTTTACTATTTGTGTTAAAAGATCTGTTCCACCAGTGGACGCATTTGCTTTCAATATAATAGCTGTTCCAATTCCTACAATTATTCCTCCATATATACACCCTAAAAATCTATCTGTTGTTAAAGGTTTTAGCGTATCAAAAATATTTAAAAATAATGATAGCAAAATTGTTCCAGATAATGCATTAATAAAAAAATGCTTTCCATTTTTTATTAAAGAAATTATAAATAATGGAATATTTAATACTAATACTGTAGTTCCAAGTGGTATACCTAATAAATAATATGTAATTGTTGCAATACCTGAAAATCCACCTGATGACAATTGATTTGGAAGTAAAAATAAACTAGTGCCAAAGGCTATAATAGCTGTTCCAACAATTATTTGAATAGCTTGAATTATTAAATATTTAACTTTGATAATTTTTCTTTTTGTTTTAAAATTCATAAAACCCTCCATATTTATTATGAAGAGTTTTGTAAATATTTATTCATCTAAAAAATCTTTATAAGTTTTCAATATGCTTATTTCAAATTTCCCAGGTTTTATTGTTTTATTTTGCTTTATTTTTACATCTAAATCGTATATTTCTTTTAACTTACTTATATTTTCCTTTTTATGTCCTACTACATTATTTACATTTTCTGGGTTTATTTCTATTTGTATTTCTTTAACTTTTACATTGAAATTTTTTATTTTTTCTAATATACTGTCATACCAAATACTATCTTCTACTAACTGACCAAATGCTTCATGATATGGACCTGCAACCACTTCGCTTTTTTCATTTTCAGGACTACATATTAAATCTGTACTTTGTAATCCCATTCTTATTACAGTAATTTTTTTTCTAGTAAAAAAGTAATATAATTCTTTACATCTTTCTACTGCTTGTGGAACTGTAAGTGGCTCGTATTCCCCATTTTTATATTCTTTTTCAAGTTCTGTATTTTTTATTACCAAAACAGGATATAGTCTTACTATTTTTGGTTTTAGTTTTGCTAAATCTTTTGCAGTATTTAATTCATCTAATCTTGTACTTTCTGGAAGACCTATCATCATTTGATGTCCTAACTCAAATCCGTATTTTCTAATTAATTTGGATGCTTTTTTTACATCTTCGTATGTATGTCCTCTTTTACATTTTTTTAATATATAATCGTTAGTTGACTGTACTCCAAGCTCTATTGTTTTTACTCCATATTTTTTTAATAGTTTAAGCTTTTCTTTATCTATATAATCTGGTCTTGTAGATATTCTTATTGAATCAATTTCTTTATTTTTTACATATTCATATGCAACTTTTAATAATTCTTCTTGCTTTTCTTTTTCTATTCCTGTAAAACTACCACCAAAAAATGCTATTTCTTTATAACTTCTTTCTTCTTTAAAACTTTTTAAATATTCTTCTATTGTATCTTTAACATCTTTTTGTGTAACTTTTTTAGTTTGTCCACTAATGCTTTTTTGATTACAAAATGTACAATCATTAGGGCATCCTAAATGTGGTACAAATATTGGTATTATGTATTGTTCTATATATTTCATTTTCCCCTCCTATTTATGTATGGGGACACAGCTTTTGCTTTAAAGATATGTCCTTTTTGAAGAGCTATGTCCCTACATATGAATTATTGTTGCTATTTTTAATTCTTACTCTTTTATTCTTTATTATTTATTTGTAGGGCTTGTCTTGCTGCTTCCATTTCTGCTGCTTTTTTAGTTTTTCCTTCTCCGATAAGCTAACTTTTTTCCATTACATTTAACTTCTACAATAAATATTTTATCATGATCCGGTCCCTTTGAATCCACTACTATATATTCTATTTTTACATTTCCTTTTTCTTGTAGTTTTTCTTGTAACACAGTTTTGTAATCCTTTTGACCAACATGGTTACTTGCTATTTCTATTGGTTCTTTTAAATTATTTATTATAAATTTTTTAGCTTCTTCTAGGTTAGAATCTAAATATATTGCTGCAATTACTGCTTCTACACTATCTGCAAGTATTGCTGGCTTTTTATTTCCGTCTGCATGTCATTTCACTTTTTCCTAAATATAGAAAATCACTAAAATTATGCTTTGTTGCAATTTTATATAAACTTTCTTCACACACAACCGTTGCTCTAACTTTAGTCATTTCCCCTTCTTTTAAATGTTTATAGTTTCTATATAAATAATCACTTGTTATAAATTCTAATATACTGTCTCCTAAATATTCTAATTTTTCATTACTTTCTTTTTTATTATCATTTGCATATGATGTATGTGTTAATGCTGTTCTTAATAAATTTTTATTTTTAAAACTGTAACCTATATTTTTTTCAAATTCTTCTAAATTCATGGCTTGTCTCCTTTCTTATTTAAATTTTAGTTTGTGTGATGTTCGGAGAATTCAGGACAGTCCCAAAAATCCCCAAAATTGGTGATTTTTAGGGACAGTCCCTAGAATTCCCCTCACGCAAACTACAATTCAACTAATTTTTTTATTTCTTCATATATCTTTTCTTCAACATTTTTTACCGCAACTTTTCCTGCATTTTCTCCCATTTTTTGTAATTGATTTCTATCTTCTAACATTTTATCTAAGACTTTTGTTAATTCTTCTTTATTTAAATTTTTATCTAATATAATTTTTGCCGCGCCTACATTTTCTAATACTTTTGCATTGTACTCTTGATGGTTTTCTGTTGCAAATGGAAATGGAATAAATATTGCAGGTTTTAAGCATTTTGCTATTTCTGTTATTGTCATTGCTCCACTTCTTGATATCACTATATCTGATAAATTCATTATTTCTTCCATATTATATATATATGGCATAATCTTAATATTTTCTTGTTTATCTATATTAATTTTTCTATTCTTTAATTCTTCTTTTATAATATTATATTGTTTTTGTCCAGCTGCCCATATTATTTGATAGTTGGTATTTACTTTACTTTCTATAATATCTATTAAACATTTATTAATAGACTTTGCACCTTGGCTTCCACCAAATACTAATATTATAGGTAAATTAGATTTAAATCCTAATTCTCTTGTAAGTTTTTCTTTTTGCAAACTAGTTAATTCTATTCTATTTATTTTTGTCGGAGTTCCTGTTAATACTATATTTTTTGCCTTAGGAAGTCTCTTTTTTGCATCCTCGAATCCTACAAGAATTGTGTTTACTTTTCCTGACAAGAGTTTTGTTGTAACTCCTGGAAATGCATTACTTTCATGCAAAATAGTAGGTATTTTTAATTTAGTTGCTGCTAAAAGAGCCGGACCACAAATAAATCCTCCTGTACCAATGACTATATTTGGCTTGAACTCCTTTATTATTTTTTTAGCCTCACCAAATCCTTTTAATGTTTTTAACATGTTTTTTATATTTTGAATACTTATTTTTCTATTTATTCCATATGCTTCTATTGTTTTTAATTTAAATCCAGCTCTTGGTACTAAATCGTTTTCTAGTCCTCTTGTTGTTCCAATAAACATTATTTGGGCATTTTTATTTTCTTGCTTTATTTTATTTGCAATTGCAATTCCTGGATTAATATGTCCTCCAGTTTGCGCTGCTGCTATAATTACTTTCATAAATTCCTCCAGAACAAATTGTAGTTTGTTTGAGAAGAGCGTGTGGACGTGAGGAAAAAATTTATTTCGCAGAAATGGGATTTTTTCCTCCGTCCTAGCGACTTTGAAAAAGAAATAGACCGCTTCCAATTGTTGATTTACTGATTTTGCGGGTCGCCCAGGGGTGCGACCCCTACAACGTTTGCAATTAATCTGTGGCTTTTTCATGCGGGCGGACTTAAAGCGCCCGCCCTTACGGCGTTTGCAAATAGTTTGTTGTTGTTTGCAATGGTTTATTTCTAATCTCTAACCTCTATTTTCTAACTTCTAAACTAAAATTTATAATCTAAATTTAATTTTATATTTTTTGGCTTTGTCTTGAAATATTCAGCAATACACCTACCGCACATAGCAAAATTATAAGTGATGTTCCTCCATAGCTAAAAAATGGTAATGCCATACCAGTTACTGGCATTGATGATGTAACAACTGCTATATTAATAATTGCTTGAAGTCCTATTAATGAGGTAATTCCTACTGCTAAAAGACTTCCAAACATATCTGGTGCTTTCATACTAATTATTATACCTCTCCATATAAATATTGCAAATAAAAGTATTACTAATGTGCAACCTACAAATCCTAATTCTTCTGCAAGCACAGCAAATATGAAATCATTATGTGGCTCAGATATGTATAAATATTTTTGCTTACTATCTCCGAAGTCCTACGCCAAAGAGTCCTCCTGAGCCAATAGCATATAAACTTTGTATAATTTGCCATCCTGAATCTTGTGCATCTGCCCATGGATTTAGGAATGATGTTATCCTTGTTAATCTGTATGTACCTATATTAAAAAATTTTGCAAGTATATACATAGCACTAATTCCAAGACTTGCGCCTATACCACCAAATGTTGCAAAATGTGCTACTCTACTTCCGGCAACAATCATCATTACAGAAACAACTAAAATTATTATAACAGATGCACTAAGGTGAGACTGCACTCCTAATAAGACTAAAATTGTTGGTGACAATATTAAAAATGGTTTTAAAAATCCTTTCCATATATTTCTTAATTCGTCTTTATGTTTTGTAAGATATGTAGCAAAAAAAACTATCATTCCTATTTTTGTGAGTTCAGATGGCTGAAATGATGATACAATAGGAAGATTAATCCATCTTTTTGCTCCATTTACTGACCTTCCGTAAACTTGGTACTAAAACTAATAATAAAACTACTATTGATACAACATAAGCAATTTTATAAAATTTTGCATATATTTTATAATCAATTTTAGATAATATTAACATCGCAGTAATTCCAATTGTAGCACTAATAGCTTGTTTTAATACATATGTATAACTACTGCCTGTAGTTGCAAGTGCTGATGGTGAACTAGCTGATAATACCATAGTAATTCCGAAGAGCAAGCAATAGTAAAACTGTTATAAAAAGTATAAAATCAAATGAGTTATTTATATCTTTAGACTGTTTTGTTTTTTTAGGCATATTATCTTCTCCTCAATTTTTAGTTTTTATTTATATTGCAAATAAAGCAATTATACATAATATTAATGTTATTATACAAAATACTGATACTACTTTATTTTCCTTCCATCCTGATAATTCGAAATGATGGTGTAAAGGCGCCATTTTTAATAATCTTTTTCCTCCAGTTTTTTTAAAATATATTACTTGCATTACAACAGATAATGTTTCTAATACCGGTATTGCTGCAATAATTATTAATATTAAAGGCATTTTTAAATATAATGCTATTGCAGATATTACTCCTCCAAGTAATAATGAACCAGTGTCTCCCATAAAAACTTTTGCTGTATTTAAATTAAATATTAAAAATCCTAAGCAAGCACCTATAATAATACTACCAAATACTATGATTTCTTTTATATCTAATATTATAGCAATTACTGTTAAACAAGTAGTAATTATCGCTGCTACTGAGGTACTAAGTCCATCTATTCCGTCTGTTAAATTCACTGCATTTGTTGTTGCAAGCATAACAAATATAACGAATGGTATATATAAACTCATTGGTAATACTACATAGCTTTTAACAAAAGGTATAAATGTTTCTGTACCTAAATTTATACCCTTTGTTAAATACAATGTATATGCTACAGAAATAATTAGTAATCCCAACATTTTGTAAGCCGGTTTCAATCCTTTTGTATTTTTTAATACAAGTTTTTTAAAATCATCTACAAATCCTATAATTCCAAATCCAATGGTAATAAATAATAATGGTAATATATTTTTTGCAACTTCTGGTTCCTTTGGGGCATAATATAAATATCCTCCAATTGTTCCTATAATAATACCGAAGTGCAATTATTATTCCACCCATTGTTGGAGTTCCTTGTTTTTTAAAATGAGATTTTGGTCCGTCATCTCTTTCTATTTGACCAACTTTAAGTCTCCTTAAAACTGGTATTATAAATATTGATATAATTACTGTTGCAATAAATGATACAAATAATATCCTTGTCTGGAAATACAAATTTACTTCCTCCTTCAAAATAAAATAATGAATAATTAATTTTATTATCCTATTATCTTTTTTACAATTTCTCTTTCGTCAAATGGATATTTTTTCCCATTTATTTCTTGATATGTTTCATGTCCTTTTCCAGCTAAAACTATAATATCATTTTTTGTTGCCATATTAATTGCATATTTTATTGCTTCTATTCTATCTACTATTGTTATATATTTTCCTTTTGTCTTTTTAGTTCCCTCTTCTATTTGTTTAACTATTTTTTCTGGTTCCTCTGTTCTAGGATTATCTGATGTTATAACTGTAAAATCTGCTGTATTACCCGATATTTCTCCCATTTTATGTCTTTTCCCTGGATCTCTATCTCCTCCACATCCAAATACAGATATAACTCTTCCTCTTGTATAACTTTTTACAGCTGATAATATATTTTGTAAACTCTCTGGTGAATGTGCATAATCAATCATTATTGTAAGTTCCTTTTTATTTGGTACAAGTTCACTTCTTCCTGGAACTTTAACTTCTAATAACGCCTCTTTTATTTTTTCGGCATCTATACCAAAAGTATTTGCAACACATATTGCTGCTAATGAATTATATACACTAAATCTTCCTGGTATTCCTGTTTTTACTCTTTCGTTTCTTGTTCCAATTTTAACTTTAAAATCTACACTTACATTTGTTATCGTTATATCTTTTGCTATTAAATCGGCCGTATTATCTATTCCATATGTTTTTATATCACAATTTTTGTTCACTTTTTTCAATTTAGCAACATAGAAATCGTCTGAATTTATAAATCCTTTTTTACACATATCAAATAATTTTAATTTAGAATTAAAATAGTCTTCCATATTTGGATGTTCTTTTACACTAATATGATCTTCAGAAAAGTTTGTAAATATACCTATATCAAAATTACATCCATCCACTCTATGTAATTTTAAACTTTGTGATGAAACTTCCATTACAACTGTATCAACTTTTTCTTTTACCATTTCTGAAAATAGTTGTTGAAGTTCTAAGCTTTCTGGCGTAGTACGTGTGCTTTCTCCTAAATTTTTATCTCCTATATAATTTGAAACTGTTCCAATTAATCCTACTTTTTGTCCATATTTTTCTAAAATTGATTTTATCATAAATGTAGTTGTGGTTTTTCCTTTTGTTCCTGTAATTCCTATTAAATTAAATTTTGATGATGGATTATTGTAAAAATTACATGCAATCTTTGCAAGAGCTTCTCGTGTATTTTGAGCAACAACAACAGTAATATTATCTATATCACTTTTCTTTATAGAATTTAAATCTTCTATTACAATTACTTTTGCTCCATTTTCTATTGCCTGTTTTATATATTTATGTCCATCTGTTTCATATCCTTTAATTGCAACAAACATATATCCTTCTTTTACTTTTCTTGAATCATGTTCAATTCCCATAATTTCAATATCAAGGTTTCCTTTTGCTTTTAATCCATCAATTCCATTTAATACAGTTTTTAATTTCATTTTTATCTCCCCTTAAATTAACTTAAATCTAATTTAAACTTTTATACGCATTTATTATATAATTAATTTTGCTTTTTGTATAGTAAAATTAAATTTTTTTTCAGATTATTATATTAATGGTATTTAGTGTTTGGAATTTGGAATTATGCGCTATTGTGTATATATTGTAACTTTTGTACCTGTATTTACTTGTATCCCCTTTTTAGGTAATTGATCTGTTACTATAGACTCTTCTGTTTCCTCTCCTTCTATTTGTATTTCTAATCCTAAATCTTTTAATGTTTTCTTTGCCTCTTTTAAATTAATACTTGTTACATCTGGCATTTCTATTACTTCCTTTATATCTTCTTCTGTTTCTTGCTTTTTTACTTCCAAATATGGTAATACTTCTCCGTAATACTTGTGATGCAATAGGTGCTGCAACAGAACCTCCTTGGTGTATTTTAACAACACAATCTTAACATTATCTAAACTCTTGAATATAATGTTAAGAGGTGTTTAAAATGTTTGCTAATATATTTAATACTGCCAAAGCTTATATAAAGGGCGGAAAAAAATATCCTAAAATAGATGGCATAGTTACTTTTAAAGAAACTAGAAATGGCGTAATTGTAACTGCTAAAATTAACAATTTGCCACAGTCAAAAGATAAATGTAAAGGTAGATTTTTCGGATTTCATATCCACGAAGGAACTTCTTGTACTGGAAATTTAGAAGATGAATTTGCAAATGCAAAATCACATTTAAATCCTAACAATTGTCCTCATCCTTTTCATATGGGAGATTTGCCAGTATTAATTGAAAATAATGGTTTTGCTTATATGAGTGTTTTAATAAATAAATTCAAGATAAAAGATATTTTGGGAAAAGTAATTATTATTCATGATATGCCAGATGATTTTACCACTCAACCAAGTGGAAATTCTGGAACTAAAATTGCTTGTGGTAAAATTGAAAAATAATCTATTTAAGAGCATATAGATTAAACTGCTTTTACATCTAATTCTACTGCACTTTTATTGTATTCTATGTACTCTAAATATCTTTTAAGCTCATCTTCAAATTTAAATTTTATCGTTATATCTCCATTTTCTTTTACATATATACAGTCTATTAATTCCAACAT
>CANQYS010000019.1 GCA_947628115.1 uncultured Clostridia bacterium
AGTTTATACATAGGTGAAATTTCCGCTAATAAAATAATCCTATTTTTTAGTGAAATTTTCAAAAATTATTGACAATTATCAATGCTCTGATATTTAAATTTTATACTTTTTTTAATTTATACTATTAAATAAATACAATGCAACTTTATTTTGTTCTATTGTTTGCATTTTCATAAGTTTAGCCATTACAAACATTACAATTTTATATTTTCCAAAGTTTATAAGTGTAGTTCTATATTCTTCATATATTATTTTAACGTACTATCAAACTTTTTATAATTTCTTTAGTATTATATATAATACTTATCTTTATAAGAAATGGGTTGATAAGCAACTACATAAATAAAAAAACTCACATCTGTAAATTTGACGATTTAGATGTGAGTTTTATATCTATTTCGGCAAAACCACGTTTGTGGAATTGTCATTTCCTATATTTATTATACATAGAGTATTTAATTTTGTCAAATGCTAATTCCAATATAAAATAAAAAGATTTCTTTATAGAACATTAAATCCCATAAAAACACCTAAACTGGTGCGAGTAATGGGATTTGAACCCATACGCGTTTACACGCACATGCCCCTCAAACATGCCTGTCTGCCAATTCCAGCATACTCGCATTTTATATATTATATAATTTATATATAATAATTGCAAGAAAAAAGTAACAAGAGAAAGGTAATAAAAATATAATAAAATTATAGAAGGTGATAATGTGGCATTTTCAGATAGAGATTTAATAGCAAGACTTGTCCAATGCGAAGCGGAAGGCGAAGGCGAGATTGGAATGAAGGCTGTTGCAACAATTATAATGAATAGAGTAAATAGTAGCACTCGGAGAATATGCACGTATTTCGCAAGGTGGAAGCATAAGAAATATAGTATTTCAAACGGGTCAATTTGATTGTGTGGCAGAAACAATAAGAAATCAGTATAATCCACAAAACATATATAATATGTCTCCTAATGAACTCCAATATAATATAGCAGATTGGGCAATTGCAGGTAATAAAATAAATGAAGTAGGAGATTGCCTATGGTATATGAATCCATTCAACCCTAAGTGCCCAAATACTTTTCCATATAATGGTTCTCGGAACATTTCACACAAGAATACATGAGCATTGTTTTTATAGACCAACACCTTTATATGATGAAACATAGATTTAAGGAGGAGATTTATGTATTATAATAATTTTAACTACCCAGAATACAGAGCAATGGAATTAGATGATACTGCACCAGAAACAGTTACAAACGCTTTATATACGCCGGCATTTTTAAGACAGCATTTAGGTAAACTTGTAAGAGTAGAATTCTTAATTGGAACAACATACTTAGAAGATAGAACAGGTATATTAGTAGAAGTTGGTGCAAGCTACATTGTACTTCGTTCTATACAAGATGGAAATCTTTTGTATTGCGATATTTATTCGATTAAATTTGTAACTATATCTGAAAATCCATTTATAAATAATCCAGATTTTCAGGTTTAAAGAAAATTTGAAAGGATAAATTGGAGTTTGTGAGTGAAGAGCGTGTGGACGTGAGGAAAAAATTTATTTCGCAGAAATGGGATTTTTTCCTCCGTCCTAGCGACTTTAAAAAAGAAATAGACCTCTCCCAATGGTTAATTTGCTGATTTTGCGGGTCGCCCTGGGGTGCGATCCCTACAACGTTTGCAATTAATTTGTGCTGTTTTTTCTTGCGGGAGGACACCAGGCCCGCCCCTACCGCGTTTGCATTTGGCTTGTTGTTGTTTGCAATGGTTTATTTCTAATCTCTAACCTCTAATTTCTAACTTCTAAACTACAATTTATCTTACAGTAAAAAGGGGACAAACTATAATTTTTCAAAAAAATATTGTACTTTTTTAAATTTATCTATATAATATATAAGTATGTTTAAAATTATAGTAAGGAGGAATTTTAATGTCATTTATAGATGAAATTAAGAAAAGGGCAAAAGAAAATGTAAAAACAATTGTATTACCAGAAGCAACAGATATAAGAACTCTTAAAGCAGTAGATATAATTTCTAAGGATGAATTCTGTAAAATAATATTAATTGGTAATAAAGAAGAAATAGCAAAAATAGCAAAAGAAAACAATTTTGATATTTCAAAAGCTGAAATAATAGAACCAAAAGATTCAAAAGATTATGATGAATATGTAAATGCTTTTTATGAACTTAGAAAACATAAAGGTATGACAATAGAAAAATCAAGGGAATTAATACTTGATCCAGTATTTTTTGGAATGATGATGGTAAAACAAGGAAATGCCGATGGATTAGTATCAGGTGCAGCTCACTCAACAGCAGATACATTAAGACCAGCACTTCAAATTTTAAAAACAACACCTGGAACAAAATTAGTTTCAACATTTGCTGTAATGGTAGTTCCAAATTGTGAGTTTGGAGAGAATGGAGTATTTATATTTTCTGATTGCGGGCTAAATCAAAATCCAAATTCAGAAGAATTATCGGAAATAGCAATTTCCACTGCAAAAAGCTTCAAACAAATAATAGGAAAAGAACCAAAGGTAGCAATGCTTTCATATTCTACAATGGGAAGTGCAAAAGCAGAAGAAGTAGATAAAGTAAGAATAGCAACGAAGCTTGCAAAAGAAAAAGAACCAGAATTATTAATAGATGGAGAAATGCAATTTGATGCGGCAATAGTACCAAACATTGCTAAATCAAAAGCACCAGAAAGTAAAGTTGCAGGAACTGCAAATACTATGATATTCCCAGACTTACAAGCTGGAAATATAGGATATAAATTAGTAGAAAGATTAGCAAAAGCAGAAGCATATGGACCAATATGTCAAGGAATGGCAAAACCAGTAAATGATTTATCAAGAGGTTGTAAGGCAGAAGATATTGTTGGAGTTGTTGCTATAACTTGTGTTCAAGCCCAGGAAAATTAATGAAAAGCAATAAATAAAGTTATAAAAAAGAAGGAGAAATATAATAGTTATGAAAATTTTAGTAGTAAATTGTGGTAGTTCATCATTAAAATATCAATTAATCGAAATGGAAAATGGTGAAGTATTAGCATCAGGAAAATGTGACAGAATAGGAGTAAAAGGAATTGAAAGTCCTTTTGTGGAATATAAAGGAAAGGATGGAAAAAAATTAAGAAAGGAATTGGACTTACCAAATCATACGGTTGCATTTGAAGAAGTTGTAAAATTTTTATTAAATCCAGAAACTGGAGCAATAAAAGACTTATCAGAAATTAATGGTATAGGGCATAGAATAGTAAATGGAGGACCTACATTTACTGGATCTGTTTTAGTAACAGATGAGGTTATGAAAAGATATACAGGTGCAATAGAATATGCACCACTTCATAATCCAGCACACATACAAGGAATTGAGGCATGTACAAAAATAATGCCAGGAATTCCACAAGTATTAGTTTTTGATACATCATTTCATTCTACTATACCAGAAGAAGCATCACTTTATGCTATACCATACGAATATTATGAGAAATATGGAATTAAAAGATATGGAGCACATGGTACTTCCCACAAATACATAACAAAACAAGCTGCAAAGGTATTAGGAAAAAATAAGGAAGACATAAATATAATATCTTGTCACTTAGGAAATGGAGCAAGTATAGCAGCTGTAAAAAATGGCAAATGTGTTGATACATCAATGGGACTAACACCACTTGAAGGATTAGTTATGGGAACAAGATCAGGAGATTTAGATCCAGCTGTTCTAGAGTTTGTAATGAAAAAAGAAAACCTAAATATAGACGAAATGATGACAGTTTTAAATAAAAAATCTGGACTACTAGGAATTACTGGAATAACAGGCGATATAAGAGACTTAAAAGAATTAATAAAAAAAGGAAATGAAAAAGCAAAACTTGCAGTAGATATGTTTGCATATAGAGTAAAAAAATACATAGGTTCATACATGGCAGTATTAGGACATGTAGATGCGATAATATTTGAAGGTGGAATAGGAGAACACAATCCAGATGTAATAGCAAAAGCAGTATCAGGATTAGAAGAATTAGGAATAAAATTTGATAATTCACACAATGATGATGAAATGTATGAAGGAATAATTAGTATGCCTGATTCAAAAATAAAAATGTATATAATACCAACAAACGAAGAATTAGAAATAGCAGAAGAAACAATGGAATTAGTAAAATAGAGAAAAAGGGGCCTGGCCCCTTTTTCCCTATTTTAGATTATTCATCACTATATCCATATTTTTTCATTGCATTAACAACTTGAAGTCTTCTTTCTTCTCCTAGTTCATCATTTTCAGAATATACACTTGGTGCATTAGGAAGTCCAGCTAAATATGTAGCCTCATAAAATGATAAATCCTTTGGTGATTTATCAAAAAAACCGTATGAAGCGTCGTGTATTCCATAATATCCATTGCCGAAATACATTAGATTTAAATACAATTCTAAAATTTCATCTTTTGAATAATTTTTTTCTAAATCAAAAGCTACAAATATTTCTGCAACTTTTCTAACAGGAGATTTTTCTTGTGTAAAATATAGTAGTCTTGCTGCTTGTTGAGTAATTGTACTTGCACCATAATCTAAAGATTTATTTCTAAAATTAACATATGTAGAACGTATTATTGACAAAATATCTATTCCATTATGATTATAAAATCTATGATCTTCTATAGCAACAACAGCATTTTTAAAGTTAATTGAAATTTCTTCTATTTTTGTATAATTATTACTTTCTCTTATTTCTTGAATCTTGTTTAATATTGATATTTTACTAACTGCATCCTTGTATTTTAAGTATCCTAATCCCAATATTATAGAACCTATAATAATAAATAAAATAAAAATCCAAAGAATAGTTTTAAAAATAAATTTCTTCATATAATACCTCATTATAGTTAAATAATTTTTGTTAATAAAATTGTAATTTATAACTAATTATACACCAATATACAAAAAAAAACATTGTTTTTAGTGATTTCTTAAGATATAATATAAATAAGGAGATAAAAATGAAAACAATAATTGTGACAGGTGGAAATGTAAATAGAAACTTTTTAGAACAAACATTATTAAGTTATGAATATAATAATATAATTGCATCAGATAAAGGGTTAGAAATATTAGATAAATGTAATATAAAACCAAATTATATAATAGGAGATTTTGATTCAATAAATAGAAATATTTTAAACAAATATTTAAATGATAAAACAATAAAAATTATAGAATTGAATTCAGAAAAAGATTATACAGATACACATATGGCATTAAAACTAGCAATAGATATAAAAAGCACTAAAATAACTATAATAGGTGCAATAGGAAGTAGAATAGATCATACGCTTGCAAATATAAACATATTAAAGGAAGCTCTAGAAAAAAATATAGAATGTAATATTTTAAATGAGAATAATAATATTATTTTATTAAATAAAGATATAACAATAAAAAAAGAAAATAAATATAAATATATTTCTTTATTACCACTTACTACTAATGTAGTAGGTGTAACCTTGCAAGGATTTAAATATTCATTAACTAATGCTACATTAAAAATAGGAGAAAGCATAGGTGTAAGCAATGAGCAAATAGAAGATAAATCAACAATAAAAATAAAGGATGGAATATTAATTCTTATAAAATCAAAAGATTAAGGAGATGAAAATATAATGGATAATTATAAAATTATAAATGTTTTAAAAGTTATTATAATTATTTTATTTATACTACTATTCTCTTTATTTTTTTTATCTATTTACAACGATTTTAAAGTAGTAAAACCAGTAATACAATTTGCTAAAGTAAGTGATGAAGAAATAGAAATAAAACCAGTAAAAATTCCAGACGATACAGGAGAAACACCTGCATTAACTATAGAGCCAGTAATACAGCAAGAACCAAATAATAAAGAAAATACACAAGAACATATAAATAGCAATAAATTTTATTATGATCAATTAGAAGAATACTCAAAATTAATATATGAAAGCCTAGAGTCAAATAAAGATAGTTTGAAAACAGGAAATTCTAAAATAACTCTACCAAATAAAATAAGTGAAGTTATAGAAACAGAAAATGCTGAGGAAAATATGAAGGCTGTTTTTTCACTTGCAATAAATGCATTTGAATATGACAATCCAGACATATTTTATATAGATACATCAAAATTAATATTATTTTATGAAAGAGATAGATTAGGAAATTACAATATTTATTTAAAGAATGATAACCAAACAAATAATTATTTTGTAAATGGATTTGATAACGAAAATGACGTAGAACAAGCACAAGAACAAATAAACAACATAGTACAAAAAATAGAAGAAAAAATACAAGAAATGAATACAGACTATGAAAAAATTCTTTATATACATGATTGGATTGTGAATAATACAAAATATGATGAAAAATTAAGTAAAACAAATAGAAATAGTATTTATGGTGTATTTATTGAAAAAGAAGCAACATGTGGTGGATATGCTAAAACATTTAAATACTTAATAGACAGATTAAACATTAATTGTATAATAATTCAAGGGGAAGCAACATCAGAAGAAAAAACAGAAAATCATGCTTGGAATTATATACAATTAGATAATAAGTGGTATGGTGTTGACTGTACATGGGATGATCCTATTATAATAGGTGATACAAGTGTACAAAATAGAGAAATATATCATACATACTATTTAAAAGGACAAAATGTATTTAATAATAGCCATAAACCATTTGAAACTTTTTTTTCAACAAATATAATAACAAATTATCCTGAATTAAATGAAACAGATTATGTTTAAAATAATATAAAACATTTAAATCCAAGCACTCACTCATGTTAACATAAGCACATATAATATATATATACACATAAGAGGGGAGGGCTTGGAATTTATGTTGCTTGTTGGAAAAAAAGTAGGGTTTGCTTTAACTGGTTCTTTTTGTACATTTGAAAAAACTATTCCGCAAATTTCGAGATTAATAGAAGAAGGCGCAGAAGTATTGCCAATAATGTCTTTTAACAGTTATAATATAGATAGCAAATTTGGAAAAGCAGAAGACTTTATTGAAAAAATAGAAACAATAACAGGAAAGAAAATTATTCATACTATAGAGGGAGCAGAACCAATAGGACCTAAAAAAATGACAGATGTTATGGTAATAGCACCATGTTCTCGGAAATACAATAGGAAAAATGGCAAACGGAATAACAGATACACCTGTGCTTATGGCTGCAAAATCGCATTTAAGAAATGAAAATCCTTTAATACTTGGAATATCTACAAATGATGGTCTTTCACGGAAGTGCAGAAAATATAGGAAAATTATTAAATAGAAAACATGTATATGTTGTTCCTTTTAGACAAGATAATCCAATTACTAAACCACGTTCTTTAGTATTTGATCCGAAATATATATTAGATACAATTTTAAAATCCCTAGATGGAGAGCAAATACAACCAATTTTATTATAAAAATGACGTGCACGATAGGGACGTAAAATATTCCTACAATATTAAAAATGATACTCCGAAAAATTAAAATAGTAAGAGAGAAATGTAGTGGCAGGTCTTATATCAATGTTATCAACTTAAGACTGTAATCAGCTTGTATAGCTAATTACAGCCTTAAGTTGATGACATTTGACACGATTTTCCGTCAGAAAAGGAATATAAATATCTGCATTATTCTAAAAAATGGGTTTTGATATGAATTGCAAAAAATTTAACCAGAGACCAAAACAAAAATATATGTATTTATGAATAAACATAAAAGATATTGAAAATAAAAAACATATGATAATATTATTAAAAGAAAATTCACAAAATTTATTTTTTAAACAATATATAGCGTTAAATGGAAGACTTTTTAAAAAAGCAAAAACAGTGACAGAACAAACACAAAGAGAAGTAGAGAGAACAACTATTATCAGCAGTAGTAGGATTAATAAATAACGATGAAATAATAGATTTTGATCAATTACATAAAAATTATGCAAGATTTATGATGGACAGGAAGTAATCTCGTATTCTTATATTAATTCATGTAAAATAATCTGGGCAAAAGCAAATTTTATGTAGAATAATTATAAAAATTTACGAGTACTTCTAATAGGAGTACTCTATTTATAAATTATCACTAGTTTTTTTTGTGAAAATATAGTATAATATAATTATCAAATATAGAAGGGAGGTACCCTTATGTTTGAACCTTTCGTAGAACTTTTCCATATAATTGAGGATTTGTTCTCGAGGGATACAGCAATTTGGATGTTCATTACAGGAGGTCTTGCAATGATTTTAGAAGGTTTAAATGCTACAGGTAGACCTGATGGATATAGCAAAAAAACTGGAAAAAATGGCAAAGAAAAATGGACAAGATTTAAGTTTTAATTGCTGATTTACAAAGGAAAAAAAATAATGGGATTTTTAAATAAAGAAAACTAGGATTTAATAAAGTGTTTTTTAAATCCTAGTTTTCATAGTAGTAACTAATAGATATGTAAATTTCATATTACACCTTGACAGTTTCTAATAATCAATGTAAAATATAATAGTACAGAAAGTTATAATATATTCTAAAAAAAGAATTAATTTAGTTATATATATTAATCTGAACATTGAAAATTAAATAGAAGAAAGAGGTGCATTATTATGAATCAAGTATTAATAGCAGTAATCACCTTTCTTATCTCAGTAGCTGTATGTTTACCATTAGGAATGTATTTAAGAAAAAAAACAGCTGAATCTAAAATTAAAGGAGCAGAAAATGAAGCAGAAAGAATATTAGAAAATGCAAAGAAAGAAGCAGAAAATGCAAAAAAGGAAGAAGTTTTAAAAGCAAAAGAAGAAATAATGAAAACAAGAAATGAATTAGATGAGGAGATTAAAGAAAGAAGAAGTGAAATTACTCTACAAGAAAAAAGAATTATACAAAAGGAAGAGAATTTAGAAAGACGTTCAGAAAATTTAGAACGTAAAGAAAAAGAAGTAGAAAGAAAATTTCAAGAAAATGAAAACAAAGCGAAAGAATTAGAAGAAATTAAACAAGAACAAACATCTAAATTAGAACAAATATCTAGATTATCGAAAGAACAGGCAAAAGTTATGCTATTGGAACAATTAGACAAAAAACTTTCAGATGAAAAAGCAGTATTAATTAGAGAAGCAGAGAGCAAAGCAAAAGAAAATGCAACAAAAAATGCAAGAGAAATTATAGGTTATGCTATTGCAAAATGCGCAGCAGACCATACTTCAGAAACAACCGTATCTGTTGTTGCGCTTCCTAATGATGACATGAAAGGAAGAATTATAGGAAGAGAAGGAAGAAATATTAAAACATTAGAAACATTAACTGGAATTGATTTAATAATAGATGATACACCAGAAGCTGTTATTTTATCTGGATTTGATCCTTTAAGAAGAGAAGTAGCAAAAATTGCATTAGAAAAATTAATTGAAGATGGGCGAATTCATCCAGCTAAAATTGAAGAAATGGTTGAAAAAGCTAAGGAAGAAGTCGAAAATATTATAAAACAAGAAGGAGAAAGGGCTGTATTAGAAACTGGGGTTCATGGACTACATCCTGATTTAGTGAAATTAATTGGAAAGTTAAAATACAGAACAAGCTATGGACAAAATGTTTTAAACCATTCAATAGAAGTTTCTAATTTAGCAAGAATAATGGCAGAAGAATTAGGGTTAGATCCAAAAATAGCAAGACGTGCTGGGCTTTTGCATGATATTGGGAAAGCTTTAGACCATGATATGGAAGGTACCCACGTAGAAATAGGTGTTGATGTATTAAAAAAATATAAAGAAAATGATCTTATAATAAATGCTGTTGAAGCACATCATGGAGATGTAGAACCTAAAACAATAGAAGCTGTCCTAGTACAAGCTGCTGATGCAATATCTGCATCAAGACCAGGTGCTAGAAGAGAAACTTTAGAAACATACATTAAAAGATTGGAAAAATTAGAAGAAATAGCTGATTCTTTTGAGGGTGTAGATAAATCATTTGCAATACAAGCAGGACGAGAAATAAGATTAATTGTTAAACCAGAAAAAATTTCTGATAGCCAAATGGTAATTATGGCAAGAGAAGTTGCTCAGAAAGTGGAATCAGAAATGGAATATCCAGGACAAATAAAAGTAAATGTAATAAGAGAAACAAGAGCAATTGAATACGCTAAATAAAAAAAACCGTCACATTATAAGTGGCGGTTTTTTAGGTATTGGATATTGTTATTTTAGTAAAATTATTTATTATAAGAGTAGCGTAAGGCGGTTTTTTAAAAAATTTTCAAGTAAGTTACGTGTGGAAAGTAACAAATAACAAAAATATATTTTACAAATAGTAATATTTAGTATAAAATCATAATATTAAATATTTATGAGAAATGTATGGTAAAAGAAAGGAGATAATTAATTTGAATATTTTAATTATTGGAGACATTGTTGGAAATAGTGGAGTAAAAAAAGTAAAGGAAATATTACCTAAAGTAATACATGAAGAAAAGATAGATTTTGTAATTGCAAATGGAGAAAATAGTAGCGATGGAATGGGAATTACATCAAAAATTTTTAAAGAATTAATGCTTGCTGGTGTAAATGTAGTGACAATGGGAAACCATACCTGGGGCAAAAAGGATATTTTTAATATAATAGACAATAAAAATTTATTAAGACCTGCAAACTACCCAAAGGGAGTTGTTGGAAATGGATATGGTATATATAATTGCAATAATAAAAAAATAGCAGTAATAAATTTAATTGGAAGAGCAAGCATGAATATTTTATCGGAAAATCCCTTTATTATAGCAAATGATATAGTTGATAAAATAAAAAATGATGTTGATTTTATTATAATAGATTTTCATGCAGAGGCAACAGCAGAAAAAATTGCTATGGGATATTATATGGATGGAAAAGTAACATGTATTTTTGGAACACATACACATGTTGCGACAGCAGATGAAACAATATTAGAAAATGGAACTGCCTACATTACAGATATTGGAATGACAGGACCTAAGAAGTCTGTAATTGGTATGGAAATTGCTGCATCTATAAAAAGATTTGTTACTACATTACCAGAAAGATACAAAGTAAGTGATGATGAAGAAGTTATTTGCAATGGATGTATTTTAAAACTAAATGACGAAAATTGTCGAGCAGAAAAAATTGCTAGAATAAAATTATAATATTTGGCGAAATACCTTTAATTTACGCGACCGAAACTTCCTTTTTTTACCAGAAAAATATAGACAATATTTATAAAATATATTATAAATATATAGTAACAAATGAAACAAAATATAGAGTTACAAAAAAATAATTTTAGGAGGCAAAAAATGGAAGTTTTAAAAATTTCATCAAAATCAAACCCAAATTCAGTAGCAGGAGCAATCGCAGGATTAGTAAAGGAGAGCAATAAAGCAGAAATGCAAGCTATTGGTGCAGGAGCACTAAATCAAGCTGTAAAAGCAGTGGCAATAGCAAGAGGATTTGTTGCACCAGCAGGTGTAGATTTGGTATGTATACCAGCATTTGCTGAGGTTGAAGTAGAGGGAGAAAATAGAACAGGAATGAAGTTAATTATAGAATCAAGAAAATAATCTTAGTATTCATATAATATAAGGGGGCTAATAGATTTAGTCTCTTTTTTATAATTTTGAAAGTAAAATAAGTTTAAGATTGAATAATTATTCATTATTCAATCTTCACTATTCACTGTGAGTGTTTACACTCACAAACGTTATTAGGAGGTTGTGTTGAAAACTAATTTTTTTAAATATATATTCTTTATAATAGTTATTTTATTAATAGGAATAGCAATTTATATTTTATATATAGATAGTAATAAACAAACTAATAATATTAAAGCGAGTAAAATGGAATTTAATATAATTAATGAGTTAAACATAGGCATTGCAGAATATGACAATATTAATCCAATTCTAAGTAATAATATATATGTACAATACATAGACAAGCTTATATTTCAGCCATTGTTAGATATTAGTTACGATTTTAAAATAGAAAGTTCATTGGCAAAAGAATTTTCAAAAATTAACTCCAAAACATATATTGCAAAACTAAAAGACGATGTATATTGGCATGACGGCACAAAGTTTACAGCACAAGATGTTATATTTACAGTAAATAATCTAAAAAATATAAATTCTGTTTATAAAGAAAATGTTAACACAATTAGTGAAATAAAAAAAATAGACGACTATACAATAAAAATAATGTTAACAGAAGAAACACCTTTTTTTGAATACAGAATGTGTTTTCCTATACTTTCAAGTAATAGTTATGAAGAAGGTACATTAAATAGTAAAACAGAAAATCCAATAGGAACTGGAAAATACAAAATAGAAAAAATAGAAGATAATTTAATAAAGCTTGAAATATCAGATAATACAAATGATATTAAAATAAAAAAAATAAACTTGATTCTAAAAAAAACAGTAAAAGAATTATATAATGCACTTAGTAAAAATGAAATAGATTATATGATAACAGAAAATATAGGATATGAAGAATATTTAGGAACAATGGGATATAATGTAACTCAATCTTATGGAAGAAAATACGAATATTTAGTGCTAAACAATAAAAATAAAATTTTATCAAATAAAGAAATAAGAAAAGCTATTAATTATGCAATAGATAAAAGAAATATAAACTATAGTGTATATAATAATAAATATATAATCAGTAGATTTCCTTTAAATTATGGAAGTTATTTATATAATTTAGAACGGGGAATATGATGAATATGATATAAACGAAGCAAAACGCGTTTTAGGAGAAAATGGGTGGATCTATAAAAATAATATTTGGAGAAAAAGTAATAATAAATTAGAATTTAGACTTATAGTAAATGAAAGTAATGAAAAAAGATTATTATTGGCTGAAGAAATAAAAAAACAATTTGATAAAATTGGAATTATTATTAATATTGTAAAAGTTAGTGATAATAGATATAATAGCTATATAAAAAATAAAAATTATGATATGATATTAACTGGAAACATTATATCAAATTGTCCAGATGTAAATACTTATTTTGGTGAAGAGAATTTATCAAATTTTAACAATATTGAAATACAATCTATATTAAAAGAAATATTAAATATAGACAGTGAAGAAATTATTAAAGAAAAATATTTAGAGATAATACAGATATATGAAGATGAAATGCCATTTATTAGTTTATATTCTAACAGCTTGTTTGCTTTAACAAATAATAATCTGAAAGGAGATTTATCTTTTAACTGGTACAATTTATTTTATAATATTGATAATTGGTATAAAATAAAAGAATAATAAAAATTTAATAATTAAATAAGAAAATGCTTGACAAATAAAATTTATCATATATAATAATAGCAAACATGCGTTTGAAAACATAGGAGGAAATAAAAATGAATGAAGAAAATTTAGAAAAAAAGAAAGCACTAGAAGTAGCATTAAGCCAAATTGAAAAACAATTTGGAAAAGGTTCAGTAATGAAACTTGGAGAATATAAAGCAATGAATGTGGAAGCAATTCCAACAGGAGCCTTAGGATTAGACATAGCATTAGGAATAGGAGGAGTTCCAAGAGGAAGAATAATAGAAATTTTTGGACCAGAATCTTCTGGAAAAACCACACTTGCATTGCATATAATAGCAGAAGCACAAAAAATGAATGGAGAAGCAGCATTTATAGATGCAGAACATGCATTAGATCCAGTATATGCAAAACATTTAGGTGTTGATATAGATAATTTAATAGTATCACAACCAGACACAGGAGAACAAGCATTAGAAATTACAGAAAGTTTAGTTAGAAGCGGAGCATTAGATGTAATAGTTGTAGACTCTGTTGCAGCACTAGTTCCAAAAGCAGAAATAGATGGAGATATGGGAGATTCACACATGGGTCTACAAGCAAGACTTATGTCACAGGCATTAAGAAAATTAGCAGGTGCAATTAATAAAACAAAAACAGTTATTATATTTATTAATCAATTAAGAGAAAAAATAGGAGTTATGTTTGGAAATCCAGAAACAACAACTGGAGGAAGAGCATTAAAATTTTATGCATCTGTAAGATTAGATATTAGAAAAATAGAAAATATTAAACAAGATGGAGAAATTATAGGAAATCGTGCTAAAGTTAAAGTAATAAAAAATAAAGTAGCACCACCATTTAGAGAAGCTGAGTTTGATATAGTTTATGGAAAAGGTATATCTAAAGAAGGAAACATATTAGATATGGCAGTAAACCTAGATATAATAGAAAAAAGCGGATCTTGGTTTAGTTATAATGGAGAGAAAATAGGACAAGGAAGAGAAAATGTAAAACAATATCTAAAAGATAATCCTGAAATTATGGATGAAGTAGAGAAGAAAGTTAGAGATAATTTTGAAGAAGCATTTGAAAAAAGTTTAGGAGATAATGAAATAGAAGATGACGAATAAAAATTGGAGATATTAAATGGAATATATAGAAGAATTTGACAAACTAAAAACAAAAGTATTAAAATATATAATGTTTAAAAAAAGAACAGAGCAAGAAATAAGACAAAAATTTAGGGAAGAAAGCTTAGACTTACTAAATGATGTAATTGAAGAATTAAAAGAGTTAAACTATATAAACGATGAAAACTATATAAAAAGAGCAATTGCAGAATTTAAAAATTTAAAAAATATGTCAATAAAAGAAATTGAATATAAATTAATGACAAAGGGAATAAAGAAAGATATAATAAATAATTACATATATACTAATAAAGAAGAACTTATAGAATATGAATTAAGTTCTGCAAAAAATATATTTATGAAAAAACAGAATACATTAAAAACAGAAGAAATAATAAATTATCTAAAGAAAAAAGGCTATTTAGATGAAACAATAAAAATAGCAAAGAAAGAAGCTTAAGATAGGGAGAAGTAAAGTGAATAACATATTAACATTAGAAACAAATAAATATTCAATTAGATTAGATAATTTTGAAGGACCACTTGATTTACTATGTCATTTGGTAGACAAAAACAAAATGGATATAAACGAGATTAGTATTTCAGAAATTACAGACCAGTATATAGAATATATAAATACTATGAAAGAATTAAACTTGGATATAACTAGCGAGTTTTTAGTTATGGCATCAACTTTAGTGTATTTAAAGTCAAAAAGTTTGCTTCCAAAGCAAATAGAAGATGAAGCAGAACTTACAGAAGAAGAATTAATACATAGAATAATAGAATATAAAAAATATAAAGAAATATCAAAAAAATTAAAAGAACAATTTGAGTTGTTTTCAAAAAGATTTTATAAAATGCCAGATAAGATAGAACTTCCAAGTAGAAAATTAGAAGAAAAATATTCTAAGGATATAATAGAAGAGGCATATAAAAAATTATTAGAAAAAAACCAAGAGAAGATTAACAAAAATGCAGTAAATATAGAAAAAATTGCAATAATGGAAACAGTAACAGTTGGCAGTAAGGTAAAAGATATATTTAAAGAATTAATAAAAAAACCAAAATTTATATTTAATAAACTTTGTAAAGCAAAAAGATATACAAAATTAGAGACAGTAACAGCATTTACTGGAGTTTTGGAATTAACAAGAAGAAATAAAATTAAAACAAAACAAGAAAAAATTTTTGGGGATATAGAAGTACAAAAAATAAAAAAATAAAATTAAAATGAAAGTTTCACAACAATATAAGTGATTACTTTCATTTTTTTTGAATACAAGCACCAAAAAATGGTAAAAATATATTTAAAATATATTTGGAGTAAATGTAATGTTACTTTTTAGGATTGTTTTGGGAATAATATTTATTATATCTTTAATGCTGTATATAATATTTTTGTCAATATTAGAAATAGAATTTAAAGAATTAAAATTTAATAGTAATAACAATAAAAATAATAAATTAGAAAATTATCTAATTTATATAAGATTAAAATTTGCAAACAAAATTACATGGCTAAAAATAAAAATGGACTATAAAAAAATGGAAAAATATAAAATATTTAATAATAAGATATTGGGTAAATTAATAAATATTAGAGATTTATTACCATTATTAATTGAAAAAAAAGAAGAAAGTTTAAAGAATAAGAATTTTGAGAAATTAGATATTAAAATAAAAAAAATAAATTTAAATATAAAAATAAGCGCACTAAATGCAATGCTTACAGCTTTAGTAACAGCCATAATTTCTACATTTTTATCTATAATTATAGCGAATAGAAAAGAAAACAATAATATAACTAATTATAAATATAAAATAATTCCTATATATAGCAATAAAGCAGAAATTTCAATAAATTTAAACTGTATAATTAATGTAAAAATGGTACATATTATACATATAGTATATATGTTATATAAAAAGAAAAGGAGTGTAGAAAATGATGAGAGAACATCCAATAGAAGGTCTTATGTCTGCAGCAATGACTAATATTCAAGATATGGTAGATGTTAATACTATAATAGGAGATCCAATAGAAACTAGTAATAATATAGTTATAATACCAATTTCAAAAGTTAGTTTCGGTTTTGCAGCAGGAGGAAGCGAATTTAATGAAGAAACAATAGATGAGTATACAAAAAGGGATAAAGAAGAAGAAAATATAAAATATAAACTACCATTCGGAGGTGGAGCAGGGGCAGGAGTAAGTATAAATCCTGTTGCATTTATAGTAGTACAAGAAGGATGTGTAAAATTATTACCAGTAAATCATTCATCAGTTGTTGATAGATTACTTGACTATGTACCAGATTTATTTGAAAAAATTGGGAAGAAAATGAATAAAAGTAGTAATAACATTATGGATGAAATTGGTAATTTTATGAATGAAAATATAAACGAAAATAAAAAAAATAAAGAGCAAAAAATGGAGAAGAAAGAAAAAGAGGAGAAAAAAGATAAAGAAGAAGAATATGAAATTGAATATGATGAAAGTGACGAATTAGACGATTAATAAAATAGTGCAAAAGGGGCTAGGCCCCTTTTGCAATTTTATCTAAATAACGTGAACCAATTTTCAATTACTCTTGCAGACATGTTAGCAAAATTAAGTTTCTTAACATCTTCTTTAGCAATAACATTTACTGTTGAAATAATTTCATTGTCAATAGAATATGTTACTTCTCCAAGTTTTTGCCCTTTTACAATTGGAGCAGAGATAGTATCGTTTAATACTATATTTGAAGTTACATTTTTCGAATTACCCTTTGGAATTAATGCTCCACTATCTTCTTCTAAAATTGCGTCAACATTTGACATAACCCCTTTATCGACATTCAATTTTTTTATAATACTATCCTTTTTAGAACATTCTATATATTCAAAATTACTAAATCCATAATCTAATAATTTTTTTGCTTCTTCAAATCTAATAGCAGATGTTTCCCCTCTCATTATTACAGCAATTAAAGATAAATTATTTCTAGTTGCAGTTGCAGATAGATTAAATAAAGCGGTGGAAGTAGAGCCAGTTTTAAGACCTGTTGCGCCTTCATAGTTTCTTATTAACTTGTTTGTATTTACAAGTTCAGATTGCCCGTCTCTTAAACTATCCATCCATATTGTAGTATAATCTGTTATTTTTGGATGTTTAGTAATTAATTCTCTAGACATTATAGCAATATCGTAGCTAGATGTTAAATGGCCATCTTCGTCAATACCATGGCAATTTTTAAATGTAGTATCATTCATGCCTAATTCTTTAGCACGTTTATTCATTTGTTCAACAAATAATTCTTCACTACCACAAATATATTCTGACATGGCAACACAGCAATCATTTGCTGAAACTACACAAATAGCTTTTAACATTTCATTAACAGTTAATGTTTCTGTAGTATCAAGCCATATTTGAGAACCACCCATACTACTTGCTTTTTCAGAACAAGGAACTTGATCGTCTAAACTAATTATACCATTATCAAGAGCTTCCATAATTAAAAGAATAGTCATTACTTTAGTTACACTTGCAGGTCTTAGTTGTTCATGGGATTTATATTCGTAAAGTACTTTTCCTGTTTTTTGATCCATTAAAATTGCACTACCTGAAGTAATATTTAAAAAATTACCGAGAACTTTTTAAATTTTCACTTTGTTCTTCATTAGAAGGAGAAATAGATGTAGAAACTGATGATGAATTATTTGACCAAACATATACATCATCTTCGTCAAAAGCAAAAGAATATATTGGCATGATAAAGGAAGAAATAATGAAAAATAAAATAGTATATATTATTAGCTTTGATTTTTTAAAAAACATAAAAAAACCTCCATTTGAGCTATGCTCTAGTAAGTATTAATAAATAGTATGCAATAGGAAGTTTTTTTAGAATAATTAATTATAATTTTACAATTTTAATATCTATAGAATTAGTAGAATTAGAAGCATATATTTTTATATCGTAATCATAATCATTTCTAAATTTAAAGTCTATACTACCATAAGCAACAGCAGCATCTTTTCCAAGAGGAACATAATATACTTCTTTACTGTGTTCATGCCTTTCAATTACAGATATAGAAGGCAGTGATAATATAGCATTATATAATGTACTACTTATTTGACAGTTGCCACCACCATAACCTTTTACGGTATTACCATCTTTATCAAAAATATCAGCTTTTTGATATCCTGCCTCAGGTGTAGCTTTTCCTACTGTATTACAAAATGAGAATGTATCACCAGACTTTACAATGGTTTCATTTAATTTAGAACAAGTTAAACTTATATTTTGTTGCCTAGCCTTATCGTTTGGAGTATATATTTTTGTAGAGAAAGAAGAGATTTCTTCTTCTTTTTTTACTTCAGGTTTTTTATCCGTAATTTCGTTAATAGATGTAGTTCTAGAAGCAACATAATTACTGTTTTCAGTTTGTGAATTACCGTGAATTATTATTTTCATTTCCACACCCGAACTAAGCAAAAAGATATAGCAATCATAAGAATTAGAAATTTTTTCATAAGAACCTCCATAAATATAATATAATTAGTATATCCTAAAACATATATAAATATTGACAAAAACTAAAAATATAGTATAATAAATATGTAAGATATTTATAGGAGATAAAACTATGTTAGCAAAATTATGGAAAAAAATAGGAATAATAATTTTAATAATAGCTTGTTTATGGAATATTATTTTTAAATTAGTAAATAAAATTTCTTTTAATGAAACAATAGAGTCTGCAAAAATGCAAATACAAGAAATGAAAAATAAATTAAAAAAATAATTTGCAATATAATAGAAAGTATGTTAAAATACTATAAGATTTTTTAAAAAAGCGAAGGAAGAGGTGAAAAGCATAATGAAAAAAGATATACAACCACAATATAATACAACAACAGTTACATGTGCATGTGGTAATGTTTTAGAAGTAGGGTCTACAAAGACAAATTTAAAAGTTGATGTATGTTCTAAATGTCATCCATACTGGACAGGTAATTTAAGAAAAGATACAACAGGTGGTAGAGCAGATAAATTTAAAAAGAAATATGGAATTAGTTAAAAAAACACTCTTAATAAAGAGTGCTTTTTTTACAAAACATCCAATCTTTTGCTAAAGGAAAAAAATACCAAAAATAGAATATATTAAATAAGGAGCAAATATGAAAAAATTATTTATATATATTCTATTTTTGGTATTTTTATGTTTCTTAATTCCGATTTTATTCACAAAAAAAAATAATGTTAAAGAAACAATGTCAAGCAATCAAATAAAAGAAGACAAGCAAGAAATAAGTACATATGATTATGGAAAATATAATACAGTAAAATTATTGCATACTAAAACTGATGAAGTTGAAGAATTAGAACTAGATAACTATTTGCTTGGAGTGGTATGTAGTGAAATGCCAGTAGATTTTGAAATGGAAGCACTAAAGGCTCAAGCAATTGTTGCAAGGACATATACATTATATAAAATAACTACTTCTAAAAAACATGAAAATGCAGATATATGCGACGATTCTGCATGTTGTCAAGCATGGATTACAAAAGAATACAGATTAAGTAGATGGGACGAAGATAAAAGGGAGTCAAATTGGGCGAAAATAGAAGAAGCAGTAAATACTACTAAAGGTAAAATTATAACATATGAAGGAAAACCAATAAACGCATTCTTCCATTCAAATAGTGGAGGAATAACAGATACAGCAACAAATGTATGGGGAGGAACGAATTATCCATATCTACAAGCAGTGCAAACTTCAGGAGAAGACAGTTATACACAGTATAGTTCGGAAGCTGTTTTTACTAAAGATGAATTCATAAACAAAATAAAAGAATATCATAGTAATTTTGAAATAGATTTTTCATTAGAAAATCAAATTGAAATATTAGAATATACAGATGGAGAAAGAATAAAAACAATAAAAATAGGAAATTTAAATTTATCTGGGGTTGAAGTAAGGACAATATTTGGGTTAAGATCTGCTAGATTTAAGATAGATATGGAGGATAATAATATAAAATTCGAAGTAATAGGATATGGACATGGAGTTGGAATGAGCCAAACTGGCGCAGATAGTATGGCAAAGCAAGGAAATAATTGTGAAGATATAATTAAGCATTTTTATACCGGAGTGGAGATTAGTAATATTTAAATGAATAAAATTCCAAAATAGGGAAATAATTTTACTAAAGAAAAAATAAGGAGGAGACGAATGAAAAGAGGAAGAAGAGAAAAAATTGAAAGAAACAGTAATATTAAATTTTTAGTTTACTTATCTGGAGGTATAGCATTAATAATGCTACTTACATTTATAATAACATTTGTTGTGTATAACAACAAAATAAAAAATACTGATTACAGTACATTAACAACAGAAAAAATAGCAGAGTTAGTTCCAAATGAAACTAATATAGAATTAGAAGAAGCGAGTACAGATATTGGAAAAACAATTGAAGAAGTAATAAATACAGCAGAAAAACAAACAGAATCAGCAAAGGAAAAAACAACAGAGCAAACAGAAAAAGAAATGAAAGTAGAAGAGACAGATAAAACAAAGGAAAAAACAGTACAAACAAATGTGGAGCCTGTAAAAATAAAAGATCCTGAATTTGCTATGCCAGTTGAAGGGGAAATAATGAGAAATTATGCAAAAGACTCTCTTATATATTCTGACACATTAGAAGAATGGATAGTACATTTAGGAATAGATATAAAGGCAAATAGAACAACAGTAGTAAAAGCATCAGAAGCAGGAACAATTTCTGCAATTAAAAATGATCCAAGATATGGATTAACAATTGTTATTGAACATGTAAATGGATATAAGACTATATACTCTAATTTATTAACAAGTGAATTTGTATCAGAAGGAGAAACTGTAGAAAAAGGACAGGCAATAGGTACAGTTGGAAATTCAGCCGCATTTGAAATTGTAGATGAAGCACATCTTCATTTTGAAATTATAAAAGATGATGTAAATGTGGATCCAAATATTTATTTAAAATAAAATATTAACTATATATTTACTAATATTAACTAAGGCTAAAACATTTTTTTTGAAAATAAATGCTCATTTATCAAAAAATAATTGTTTTAGCTTTTAAATGTTTAATGAAAATTTAAAAATTTTCATTAAATCGACAAGGTTCCTACAATATTTAAATTAGCATTCCGAAAAACTAAATTACAATAGAATCATACAATGTTCAAAATAATATTCCGAAAAACTAAAATAATTGCAAACGCTGTAGGGGCAGGCCTTGTGTCTGCCCGTAAAAAGAATACAAACAACTATAATATTGTTGAAAATATTTACAAATTAAAATCTTTAATAATATTTTTTGCCCAAATGTGAATTTCAAAATAAAACCAAAATATATATTTACAAATAAACATAAAAAATATTAAAAAATAAAATAACATGTGATAATATTCTTTCATAGAAACAAAAATAAACAAAAGAAGGAGAGAAAAAATACATGTTAAAAGAAATAATAAAAAAATGTAACAATATTAATGCAAATACTGTAGGGGTCGCACCCTTGGTCGACATGAAAATAAAAAATGTCAACAACAAATCTATTGTAAATGCTGTAGGGGCGGACGCGACTTTCCGCCCGCTCTTCAGAGAACATACTAAAAATACTCCAGCGGCAAACTCAAATCCAAATTCCAAAATCCAAATACTAACTTCTGACCACAAAGCCATTACTCTAGTAGCTTTAATAATTACAATAATAGTAATGCTAATACTAGTAGGAGTAACAGTAAATGTAGCATTAGATGGAGGATTATTTGAAAAAGCAAAAAAAGCAACATATCTAACAGAAATTAGTGAAATACAAGAGCAATTGGAAGTAGAAAAGGCAATAAAAATTGCAGAAAATGGAGGCAATGTACCAGAAAAATATAATTTTACATTTGAAGATTTGGATATATCAAGTAAATTAAAAAATAAGTATAAGGATAAACTAAGTATATCAGATGGAAATTTATATTATAATGACACAGTAACAAATTCAACAGAACAAAGTTGGTTAAATGAAATGAATGTAACAAAATCAAGTAAAACAGATAATACATCTCATGCAATACATGTAGGAGATAAATGGACGAATGTAACGTTTAGTAATTTACCAGAGAAAAAACCAGAGATTACGAAAAATATAATGGTGTTTATAGAAGATAAAGAACATGACTTGCTATGGATTTTATGGTATGCTAAGGATTCTGGTTGCCTTTCGATAGGAGATACTTTAATGGTTGATATTATTGGAACTGATAAAAATTACGCATATCAGTATAGATGGGAGACTTATGAAGATTATGAAAATGTGAATTCGTGGTTTAAAATGGATCCTGATGGTTTAGACTATGATCGGTGAAAGTATAAACGGAGAAGTGAAAGCTATTGTGTGTGATGATGAGTGGTGCGGTGATCTTTCTTCCTTTGGTTGCCTTGTCGGTTCTTTAGATCTTCATAATGAAACTGAAGGATTATCTATTACTGATGATTTTGCAAATTGGATTACTGGTGAAATTGAATACAACAAAGAAGTGTAATTTGGTTTTGTAAATATCGGTGTGTAAATTTTTTTATTGATTTATTTGAGAAGTAGCATAAGAAAATAATTTTATATATCTATTCTATGACATAAAATAAATTGCAAAAATAAATATAAAATTATAAATATAAAAGATATAAAGCTAAAACATTATTTTTTGAAAATGAATGCTCATTTGTCAAAAAATAATTGTTTTAGCTTTTAAATGTTTAATGAAAATTTAAAAATTTTCATTAAATCGACAAAGTTTGTACAATGTTCAAAATAACACCCCGAAAAACTAAAATAATTGCAAACGCTGTAGGGGCATGCCTTGTATCTGCCCGTAAAAAGAATACAAACAACTATAATATTGTTGAAAATATTTACAAATTAAAATCTTTAATAATATTTTTTGCCCAAATGTGAATTTCAAAATAAAACCAAAATATATATTTACAAATAAACATAAAAAATATTAAAAAATAAAATAACATGTGATAATATTCTTTCATAGAAACAAAAATAAACAAAAGAAGGAGAGAATAAATACATGTTAAAAGAAATAATAAAAAAATGTAACAAAACAAATGCAAGTGCTGTAGGGGCGGACGCGACTTTTTGCCCGATCTTCAGAGAACATACTAAAAATACTCCAGCGGCAAACTCAAATCCAAATTCCAAAATCCAAATACTAACTTCTGACCACAAAGCCATTACTCTAGTAGCTTTAATAATTACAATAATAGTAATGCTAATACTAGTAGGAGTAACAGTAAATGTAGCATTAGATGGAGGATTATTTGAAAAAGCAAAAAAAGCAACATATCTAACAGAAATTAGTGAAATACAAGAGCAATTGGAAGTAGAAAAGGCAATAAAAATTGCAGAAAATAGCGGAAAGATACCAAAAAATTATGGGTTTAAATTAGAAGACTTAGATATATCAAATAGTTTAAAAGAAAAATATAAAGATAAACTGACTGTTTCTAATGGAGTTTTATATTACAAAGAAGATAAAGTAACAAATAAAACAGAACAGAATTGGTTAGAAGAAATGGGTGTAACTGCATTTAAAGAACCTGTTAATGAACATCATGAAATACATGTAGGAGATGAATGGACAAACGTAACATTTGATAAATTACCAGAAACTGAGCCTGAAAATTTGGAAAATGTAATAGTTGCTGTACAAGATGAAAGTAGAAATATACTTTGGTTATTGGTCTATTTTAGTGAAGAGAATGCTGTAGGCATGCCACAATGTGTTTACGTTTTGGGTTTCCGTTGTGGCGGTGATGTTATAATGGATGATTCACCATGTATGGGATATATATATGTTTGGAAACCTGACGAAGGTGCGAGTGTTTCGGAGGCAGGATGGTCAGATATGATAAACGAAAGTCCGGTACAAGGAGACACTGGGATTTCCGGACATGTTGTTCAAGTTTGTATTGGGAATGAAGATAATACGGATGAAGAGTTTAGTACTTTGGTTGAATATGAACAAGAACAGGATTTTCTCGGGAATGTTAGTGATAATAGTAGTTTATATATTGATGGTGGTTTTGCGGATTGGATTAGTGGAGAGATTGAATATGTAAAATAAAATTGAATTTGTATATTTATATAAAGCTAAAACATTATTTTTTGAAAATGAATGCTCATTTGTCAAAAAATAATTGTTTTAGCTTTTAAAAATTTAATGAAAATTTAAAAATTTTCATTAAATCGACAAAGTTTGTACAATGTTCAAAATAACACCCCGAAAAACTAAATTACAATAGAATCGTACAATGTTCAAAATAACATTCCGAAAAATAAAAATAGTAGAGAAAAATGTAGGGGAAAACCTTATATTTGCCCACAAAAAGACTTTAGAAATATAAAATATAAACAAAGAAGGAACAACAAAAATAATTAATATAATTTTATAAAAAAGTTGTAGGAAAAAATTTCTTGCATTTTTTTAAAAAAATTTTTAAAAAATGTATTGACACTAAATATCAATGTGTGCTAAAATAAATCTTGCGTTCGGCGAAAAACATGAACGCATAAGTACATTGAAAAATAAACAATAAAATCCTTTAAGAGAATACTTTGAAGTATTCGTACTCAAAAATAAATTGGAGAAAACCAAGGAAAAAAACGCAAAGAAGTTTAAGAATGAGTTATAAAAACTCTTGAGATAAGTAGAACCAAAAGGTTTTACAAAGAGAAACGAGCAGGACAAGGAAAACGAACAAAAAATGACGAGACAGTACGTGTGTACGGCGAGGAAATTTTTAGTGAAGTTTGACGAAGTAATGCGAAGTTTATCTGAAGAAAAAAACAAGAGAGTTTGATCCTGGCTCAGGATAAACGCTGGCGGCGCACATAAGACATGCAAGTCGAACGGAAGTCGTTATAAAATGGAGTGAAGATTTATCGGAATGAAGTTTTGTAACAATGGCTTTAGTGGCGGACTGGTGAGTAACACGTAAGTAATCTGCCTATTAGAGGGGAATAACAATGAGAAATCATTGCTAATACCGCATAAGCTTGTAGCAACGCATGTTGTAGCAAGAAAAGGAGAAATCCGCTAATAGATGAGCTTGCGGCTGATTAGCTAGTTGGTTAGGTAAAGGCTGACCAAGGCAACGATCAGTAGCCGGGCTGAGAGGCTCTGCGGCCACATTGGGACTGAGATACGGCCCAGACTCCTACGGGAGGCAGCAGTCGGGAATATTGCGCAATGGAGGGAACTCTGACGCAGTGACGCCGCGTATAGGAAGAAGGTTTTAGGATTGTAAACTATTTTAGACAGGGAAGAAAAAATGACAGTACCTGTAGAATAAGCTCCGGCTAACTACGTGCCAGCAGCCGCGGTAATAC
>CANQYS010000020.1 GCA_947628115.1 uncultured Clostridia bacterium
TTAATGAAAACTTTTAAGTTTTCATTAAACGGTTTAAGCAAAATCATTGTTTTTTGAAATTAATGAGCCGACAGCCCGCAGATCGCGGGGAATACCCGTGAGCTTGGAGGCCTTTAATTTCAAAAAATAATATTTTGCTAATTATCAAAAAATGTTAAATTGAAATATATTTTGACAAAGTCGCTAGGACTATAGTTTAAATTCTAATATTTAATATACTGATTTTCATTTGTTTTATTCCATGGCTATTGCGCCAAAAGGACATACCTTAGCACACACTCCACAACCTTTGCAATAATCATAATTAAAATCTGTCCTTTTTTGGTCTTTTCCTACTGGAATTGCATCATCAGGACACACAGGAAAACACATGCCACATTGTTTACATTTTTCAGATAAATAAATTGGTTTTGTGCTCCTCCAATCTCCTGTTTTAAATTCTTTTGCATTTCCAGCATTATATATATCTCCACCTTGAGTTAAATCTTCCATTGGAGTATTTGAATTTATATTCATATTTTTTCTACCTCCTTAAGAGCAATTTCTAAGGCTTTCATATTTCCTTCTATAACTTCTGGTTTCTTTGCAAATTTATGTTTAAATGAACCTTTCATATCATTTAATAATTGTTCGTTTGTCATAACTTTGCTTACTTTTACTATTGCAGCAAGCATTGGTGTATTTGGAAAATATTTTCCTAGTGCCTCTTCTGATATTTTTCTTGCATCTATTTTGTAAATTTTTCCTTCATATCCTTTTAAATATTTTTTTATTTCTTCTGCATTTTTAGTTGTATTAATAACAATTGCTCCATCCTTTTTTAGCCCTGCTGTTACATCTACAGCCTCTAATAATGTATCATCAACTACTACAACATAATCTGGTTCATATATATTGCTATGTATTGTAATTGGTTTATCACTTATTCTGTTATATGCAGTAATTGGTGCGCCCATTCTTTCTGGTCCATATTCTGGAAATCCTTGTATATATTTACCAGTATTAAATGCTGCATCTGCTAAAAGAAGTGATGCAGTTTTTGCACCTTGACCTCCTCTTCCATGCCATCTAATTTCTATTAAATTATCCATTATAAATATCCCTCCTAATTATAATGTTTAGCTATTAAAGTATATTTCCAAAAGCCTTAAAAGTCAAGGAGAAAACTAAAATTTGAAAATTTATTAAATATATGGTATAATTATATTTATAAAAAGGTCTTTGACCAAATTTGAAAGGATTGTTCGAAATGAAATTTTTGCTTAATTTAGTAAGAGGTATAACACTTTCCGCAGGGGCATTATTAATTATGGTAGCAATATTTGCTGACCCGGAATTTAGTACACCATCAGGAGTACTTAAAGGACTCCTGATCGGGTTAGTATTAATCCTTGTCGGAGCAATTGCTTCGATGATTATACGAAAATTTTATTCGTATAAGCGGGTAAAGTTTAAATCGGGTCACCCCGGCAATACGGAGTGGCAAGAGATATTAGATGAAACCCATGAATTTAAAGATATGGACAATCCGTCTGATATCTTTAAATTCTAAGAAAAGGCGCGGATTCCACAGTTGGAACCGCGCTTATTTCTTTTATTATTCAATTTTTATTTACTGATAGATTGATAGATTCTATCGCTATAATTTTTATTCTTCTTCTGGTGCTTCAACAGGACAAACTCCAGCACATGTTCCGCATCCTATACATGAATTTTGATCTATTATGTATTTATCTTCACCTTGTGATATACATTCAACAGGGCATTCTGCAGCACATGCTCCACATGATATACATTTATCTGTTATTTTGTATGCCATTTTTATTTTCCCCTCCTTTTTTACTGGCGGACAGGGCCTCGTCCGCCCCTACTTACTTTTGATTAAATTTTATATATATGTTTTTCTTTAAAATTAAAATCTTAATCATCATTTTTTTTATCCATTTCTTCTAACTTTTCTAATTTCTGCAATTCTTTTAAATCTTCTGGATTTTCTAAATCTAAATCATCATCTTCTTTTTCTACATCTTTTATAACTTTTACATCATTTGCCTGGTATTTTTTAAAAAATGTATCTTCTCCATCTTTAAATTTTACTTTTATTGTTTCTTTTAAAGTTTCCACTCCGGCAAACTTCCCCTTCTCCGTCTTCTGTTTTTACAATTGCTCCAACTTTAGGAAGTCTAGAATGTTTTTCTTCGTATACTTCTTGTTCATATTTTAAACAACACATAAGTCTTCCACAATTTCCTGATATTTTAGCTGGATTTAGTGATATGTTTTGCTCCTTTGCCATTTTTATAGATACGGTTTCAAAATCTCCCAAAAATGAGCAACAACATAGTTCTCTTCCACACATTCCATTTCCACCTAATCTTTTCACTTCATCTCTTACGCCTATTTGCCTTAGTTCAATTCTTGTTTTAAAAATAGATGCCAAGTCTTTTACTAAATCTCTAAAGTCTATTCTTCCTTCTGCTTTAAAAAAGAAAAGTAATTTACTTCTATCAAATTTATATTCTACATCTGTTAATATCATGTCTAGTTTATGTTCTTTTATTTTATCTTGACATATTTTTAATGCTTCTTTTTCTTTTCGTTTATTTTCTTCATGCTGTTTTTTGTCTTTAAATGTTGCAACTCTTATAATTTTTTTTAATGGTTTTTCTATTTTTTCATCCGGTAAATATTTATTTGCTATAACTACTTCTCCATATTCCATTCCCATTGAAGTTTCTACAATTACATATTTTCCTTTTTGTATATTTATACCATCTGGATCAAAAAAATATATTTTACCAGGCTTTTTAAATCTAACTCCTATAATGTTTGCCATTTATTTCCTCCCAAATAGTCATATTAAAATTATCTATTGTCATATCAAAATTAGCATTTTTTTGTAATCTATCTTTTGTATCCTCTACAATTCTCATACACTCTATATAATTTGCATTTGTATTTATTTTGTCAAAAAAAATTAAATCTATATATTCTAAAATTTCAATTATTTCTTCTTTGTTTTTAAATAATTCTTCTTTACTGTTTATTGCATCTATTATAGAAATAGTTTCTATATTTGAATATATATTATTAATTTTTTCATATTCTTTTTCTTTACCTTGCAAATTTAATGCCTTTTTTACACTTCCATCTGCAATTTTTAGCACTATATCTGGAACTTCTAAATAGTTAAATTCTTTATGTAATATATTTTTAAGTTCATTGTTTGTTAATTTGTTAAATATTATTTTTGTACATCTTGATTTTATTGTAGGTAAAAATAAATTTTCATTTGATGCAATTAAAATAATTGTAGCATATTCTGGAGGCTCTTCTAATGTTTTTAATAAACTATTTTGTGCCTCTTTTGTCATTAGATTACTATCATCTATAATGTATACTTTTTTGTTAGATGCAATTGGTCTTTCATACACTTTTTTTATAAGATCCCTTATTTGATCTATTTTTATATTATTTCCATCCGGCTCAATTATTGTAAAATCTGGATTATTAAATGTATCAAATTCTATACAAGATTTGCACTTATTACATGGTCTTTCTTGTGATAAACACAAAATTGCCTTTGCAAATTCTTTTGCAAATAACATTTTTCCAATAGAATCTTTACCAATAAACATATAACTATGTGCTATATTATTTGTATTTATTAACTGTTTTAATAATTCTTTATTTTTATCATTTCCTATAATGTCTTTAAAAATCATATTTGTTTTACCTAATTTTATACGGTCGAGCAATACTCGCCCCTATACACCTTTTAAATTTTATAAATCTATTGCACCTTTCCAAATTTACTAAATGGCCAAAATCTAATCCATACTTTGCTTTCTATTCTATCTACAGGAATGCATCCAAACTCTCTGCAATCTGTACTATTTCCTCTATTATCTCCCATTGCAAATACATATCCTTCTGGAACTACTATATCAGAAAAGATTTTACCATCTGTTGTTACACCATCTCTTAAATAAGGTTCTTCCAATTCTTCTTCATTTAAATATACTTTTCCGTTTTCTATTTTTATATGATCTCCCGCTACTCCTATAACTCTTTTTATATAGCTTTCTTTTTTTAATTCCACAACATAATAAAAGAACTTACCTATTATACCTTTTGGTTCATAATCATATATTGCAACTGGATTATCTAAGTCTACATCAAATGCTGATCTAATAGGTTTACTTGGTGCTTCAAAGGTTATAATGTCTCCTCTATTATATGTTCCTTTTACCGTTCTAGTCCATCTACTTAATATTAATCTATCATTTTGTTCCAATGTATTGTACATAGAAGACATTTTAACTACAGTTGGAGTGCCTATATAATATCTAAATAATAGTGCAAGCACAATTGCAATTATTATGCAATATACCCATTCTAGTATGTTTTTTAATTTTGGGTTTATTTTCATTTATATTCCTTCTTCCGTATAAATATCGTCTGTTTAATTATACATTAATAATTTATATTTTTCAATTGCTTTAATAAGATAAATTGTAGTTTATTTTATTAGGCTTTTGTAGGTATTGTTATTACAACTTCTGTTCCTTCATGTACTTTACTTTTTATATCTATTCTTCCATTATTTTTATCTAATATTTCTTTTGCTATTGAAAGTCCGAAGTCCTGTTCCTCCCATTTCTCTTGTTCGTGCTTTATCTACTCTATAAAATCTTTCAAATATTCTACTTAAATCTTCTTCTGGTATCCCTATTCCATTGTCTATAACTTTTATATATGCATCATTATATACAAAACCCACATATATTTTTATTGTACCACCCTCACCAGTATACTTTATACTATTTGATAATATGTTTAAAACAACTCTTTCAATTCCATCTTTATTCGCATACACATTTGGTACATTTGCAGTAACAAAACATTCTACCTTCTGTTTTTTCTTATCCATTTCTATTTGTAGATTTTGCTGACATTGTTTTACAAGATCACCTAAGTTAAATTCTGTTTTTTCCCATTCTGTTTTATTATTATCAAATTTAGATAATGTTAACAAATCATTTACTAATTTTGTCATCCTTACTGCTTCCGAAGATATAACTCCTAAAAACTTTTGTCTAATTTCTTCATCATAATCAGTTTCAGAAAGTGTTTCTGCATATCCAAGTATTGAAGTAAGTGGTGTTTTTAATTCATGCGACACATCTGCTACAAATTCTTTTCTCATATTATCTAGTTTTACATGTTCTGTTATATCTTGTACCAAAACCATAACTCCTGCTGGTCGATCGTTTTCGTCCTTAAATGGAGCAAAAAACATATTTAAATAAGTATCTTCTATATTAACTTTTACCTCTGTTGATGTCCAATTTTCTAAATATATTATTTTTTCCATATTTATATCTACTTTTAATTTTTTAAATATTTTATTAAATGTGTTTTCATTCCCCGTTATTCTTAATAATCTACTTGCAGCTGGATTAATATGTATAATACTACCATCCATATTAAATGCTACTATTCCATCCGTCATGTGAAGTAAAATAGTTTCTATTTGTTTTTTTTGCCTTGTTACTTCGTTTAAATTTTCTTTTAATCCTGTTGTCATCAAATTAAAAGTTTTAAACAATTCGTCTATTTCTGTATTTTTCTTTTTTCCTTCAATAAATTTAATTTCTTGTTCTACATCGTTTCCATCTGCAATCTTTTCAGCACTTTTAATTAGATTTTTAATTGGTTTTATAACTATCCCATTTGTAAAAATTAAAATAATTACCGAAATAACAACAAATGAAATAGAAAGTATAGAAAAAATTACCCTTCCATTTTTTATAGCTATTCCAATATTTGTTACATCTAAACTGGATAAATAGTTTAAATATATACACCCTGGAATAGCAAATATAATTATAGCTAATAAAATTATTATTAATATTATTTTAAATTGTACGCTTTTAAACATGTTTCACCTCAAAATAAAAATAAATTGGAGGTTGTAGGGATAAATTCATTTTCAATTCTGTAGGGGCAGATTCCATATCTGCCCGGAATTATTTATTGTTTTTCGGGCGGAAATTGATTCCGCCCCTACAACGTTTGCAATTGGTTGGTTTGCTGATTTTTTTCGGGCGGACAGGGTCGTCCGCCCCTACAGGCGTTTGCAATTAGTTGATTTGCTGATTTTTTTCGGGCGGACTTAGAGCGCCCGCCCCTACACAAAATTCCAAATTCCAAACACCAAATACCATTATACAAACTACAACTTATCTAATTCTAATCTGCTTTAATATAATAACCAACACCTCTTTTTGTAATAAGAATTTTTGGGTTTGTTGTATCCTTCTCTATTTTCCCTCTAATTCTTCTTACAGTAACATCAACTGTTCTTATATCTCCATAATATTCGTATCCCCAAACTTTTTCTAATAGTACTTCACGTGTTATTACCTGTCCAGCCTGACTTGCTAAAAACTTTAAAACCTCAAATTCTCTTAATGTTAAATCCATTACTTCTCCATCAACTTTCGCTTCGAATTTATCTAAGTCTAATTCTAGTGAACCTACTATAATTTTTTTCGTATTTGATGAATCATTAGTACTTACATTATTATTTTCTTTAATTTCTGATTTTCTTAAATTTGCTTTTATTCTTGCCATTAATTCTCTTACACTAAATGGTTTTGTAATATAATCATCTGCGCCCAATTCTAATCCTAATATTTTGTCAATTTCTTCATCTTTAGCAGTGAGCATAAGGATTGGAACGTTAAGTGAACTTCTTATCTTTTTACATACAGTTAATCCATCCATTTTCGGAAGCATTATATCTAATAAAATTAAGTCTGGCTTCTTGTCAAGAGCAATATCTACTGCTGTTACTCCATCATTTGCCTCTAATGTATCATATCCTTCTTTTTGCAAATTATATACAAGTATATCCACTATAGGTTTTTCATCATCTACTATTAATATAGTTTTTTTATCATCCACAAAAGTCCCACCTTTCTAATATGGCTTTTATTAAATTATTTATATCATATAACAAAATTTAAGACAAGATTTTTTTACAAATTTATTACAAAAATGTGACAAAATATTTTATATTTTACAATTAGGAAAAAAGGGGGTTAACCCCTTTTCCCCTAATTTTATAAAATAACTTCTATTTCATTTATACTATTATTATTTTCTAGTTTTATTTGTTTATCTTTTATTTCTTGTCCATTAAAATAAAATTTTTGATTTTCTCCGTGTACATTTTCCCTCTGGATTTTTTACATTAATATTATATACACTTGTTTTATATCTGTATCTTATACTATAACCTTCCCATTTACTTGATATACACGGCTGAATTTTTAATATCCCATTTTGTACTTTTAATCCTAATATATCTTCTAAACCTGCTTTGCAAAACCAACTGCTAGATCCTGTATACCAAGTCCAGCCTCCTCTACCTTGCAAATTACTTGCACCATATATATCTGCTGAAATTACATATGGCTCTACTTTATATTTTATTGCTGCTTCTTTTGTTCTACTATGCTCTATTGGGTTTACCATTCTATAATATTCTACTGCTTTATCTCCAAAACCAAGTTTAGTAAATGCAACTATTGCCCACATGGCGGCATGTGTGTATTGTCCTCCATTTTCTCTTACTCCTGGCAAGTATGCCTTTATATATCCTGGTTCTAATTTTGTTTTATTAAATGGTGGATCTAATAATTTTATTATTCCATTTTCTAAATCTACTAAATGTTTTTCTAAGCTTTCCATTGATATATATTTTTTATCGTTATCTGCTGCTCCTGATATTACCCCCCAGCTTTGTGATATGCTGTCTATTCTACATTCTTCATTTTCAATACTTCCGAAGTGGTTCTCCGATTGTCCATGTATGCTCTTCTAAACCATCTTCCATCCCATCCGGCTGTATTTAATGCCTTTTTTAATAATTCCATTTTTTGCTTGTATTCATTTACTCTTGATACATCATTTCTTTTTTCACATATTGATATAAACTTTCCTAATATATCATAAATAAAAAATCCAAGCCATATACTTTCACCTTTTTGCTTATTTCCTACTGTATTTAGTCCATCATTCCAGTCTCCTGAGCCTATTTTAGGTAATCCATGCTCACCAAAATTTAAACTTCTATCTATTGCCCTAATACAATGTGTATATACATTTTCTTTAAGTTTAGATTCTAAATATACATCATATCTTTCATCTACACCATCTGGCAAAAGTTCTCCCATTACATATGGTTCTTGTTTATCTAATATACTATAATCTCCTGTGAAATTTATATATTCATAAACTACATAGCAAAGCCATAATAAGTCATCCGAAAATCTAGTTCTTATACCTCTGTTTGTATCTTCATGCCACCAGTGTTCTACATCACCTTCTATAAATTGATGTCTACATGCAATTAAAATTTGTTCTTTCATAAATTCAATATCTACATATTTTAATCCTATTGTATCTTGAAGTTGGTCTCTAAATCCTATTGCTCCTCCAGATTGGTAATATCCACTTTTTGCCCATAATCTTGATGCAATAGTTTGATATTTTGCCCATGAGTTTACAATTAAATTCAACGATTCAAGCGGAGTATTTACTTGTACTTTATTTATTAAATCATACCAAAAACCTTTTACTGCATTTAGTTCTTGTATACAATTTGAAATTTTAGAATACTTATATGCTATATCTTTTACATCTAATATTGTATTTTCTTCTCCAAATTGTAAAATAATTTCTTTATCTTCGTAGCTTTCTAATTCTATTTCTAATTCTATTGCAATACATGAATTTTGTCCTAGTCCATTAGAATTATCTAAGCCTACTCTATCTAATCCTTCTGGATTTTTAATATTTCCATTTCCAATAAAAAAATCTTTACTACCTGTAAATGATTTTATATCTTCACTTGTTGCAACAAATGTTACATTGTTTTTAAAACTATCTTTATATAAATTTTTTGCAATTATTATATTATTTTCTTTTTCTACTTCTATATAACTATTTGTTTTTATTTCGTCTTCACCCAAAACAGGTTTTATATAATAAATTAATTTTAAGTTTCGTTTATTTGGCTCTAAATTTTTTAATTTTAGGATATTAATTTTTACGTTATCCTTTTTTGGAACAAATATGTTTAGTTCTTGCATAATATTATTTTGTATAGATTTATATTTTACATATCCTAATCCATATGTTATATAGCTATCTGAATTTTGGCTGTTTAAGTTGTTACATAATGACCATTTTTTACCTGTATTATAATCCTTTAAATATATTATTTCTGATGGTATATCAAAAGCAGGATTATTATTCCAACTTGATAACCTATTTAATCTACTGTTTTTATGCCAAGTATATCCCCCTAAGTTTTGCGTAACTAATGTTCCAAATGTTTTATTTGCAAGTATCATACTCCATACACTAGGAAGTTTGGCGTCTTTTTCTAGTTTTATTGTGTATTCTAAACCATCTTCCGAAAATCCTCCATATTCATTATAATATTTTAAATTTGAAGTGTCTAAACTAACTCCAGCCTGAGTATCATTACCAAATATATATTCTACTTTTGCATCTAATCCGATGTTTTTTAGGGTTTTTAAATATTCTTCTTCTAAATCTTCTAGCTGTGTTTTTATATCTCCTTTTTTGCTATCTATTACAATATTTGCTTTAAATATTAATAAATCCTTATCTTCCTTTTCTATTTGATTTGAATTTATAACAAAAATTCCTCCAAATTGATTTTTTAAAAATTCCATCTGTTTATTTAATATTGCATTTTCTATTTCGTAATTTACATATTGATCATAAGAATTTTCCTCATTGTTTAATATTACTAAATCTATTTTTATATTTTTACTTCTAAAAAATTCATATGCTTTTAATACATCTTGTACAACATACATATCGTTTAAATCTTCTATTTTTACTAATATAATTGGTAAATCACCAGATATACCATATTTCCATAGTTTGCTTTGAGAATATATTTTTTTTGGTAATTTATTTAATATAAGTTTTTTTAGTGGGTTATTTAAAATTATATATGAAAGTAATTTTTGATATTTTTCTAAATCACTTCCTTTTAATCTTAAATAGATAGTCTCTGCTTCTACTTTTGCACGCGCAAGTTCAAAAGTTTTTGTTATTATTTTTGTATTTTTATATTTCTCTAATAATTTACTTATTGTTTCTTTTTCATAAGATATGCACACTAATAAATCTAATATTATTTTTTCTCCTGGCATAATTTTTACTGTTCTTTTCATTGCAAGTCCTGGCTCTGTTACTAGTCCCATATTTTGCGAAAATGGTTTTGATTCCTTTACCATTTCTGGTATTAAATCTTGTTTTTTGCCAAATAGTTTTTCTTTGTCTATTTCAAATTCAAATTCTCCTATTGTTTCGTGTTCTGTATAAAAACATGCTCCTAAATATATATCTCTTTCATCTTTTCCTCTCTTTTTTCTTTTTACTAATATTTCTCCATCATCTAATCTTTCAAAAGTCAAAAATAAATTATTAAATGCCATGTGTGCATAATCTTGAGAAGGTTTTGATAATACCGGTTCAAAATAATTTGTTATTTCTAAAGTTTCTTCTTGTGTACCGTTATTTTTTAATTCTAATCTTCTTATTTCTACTGGGTCATCTGGGGTAACTATTACTTTTGTTCTTGTTTCTATATTTGCATCTGTTCTAACAAATTCATTTCTTTCTGGTGCAAATATTGTTTTGTATACATCACCACTATTATTTTCTTCTATTGGTGTGTTTACCCATATTCTTTTACTATTAACATTTTTTATAAAAAAAAGTATTCCTTGTTTATAATCTGCTGTTTCTTTAAATCTGTTTATTAATATATTATTATATTTGCTAAATCCTTCTCCGTTGTCTTTTGTGCATATTGTATAATTCCCATTTGAAATAGTATTAATTCTGTTTAGTTTTGTTTCTATTTTATTATAAACTTTTTCAATATAATTTTGATAATCTCTTGGTCTTATCTTTTCTACTTTTTCTTTTTTCTCTTTTGTTATTATTGCTTTTTCTGGCATTCTTTCTTGAAGTAATACATCAACAGCTTCTATTTCTGGATTTTGCATAAATCTTTTTACTAATATATTATCATTTATTAAATTATTAATTGAAAGTAAACTTAGTGCTTGATGATGCGCCATATAAGTTTTTACTGTTTCATATTTTTTTCCATATTTTAATCTTGAAATTGTATAATCTATTGATTCATAAAATCCATATTTGTTATACATATTTTCTTTTTCCAGTTCTTTTAAATTAGCAATTGCTTGTTTTGGTACATAGTTTAAACTTAAAAATATTGAATATGGAGAAACAACCATATCGTCACTAAGTCCTCTTTTTAGTCCTAACCATGGTATTCCAAAAGATTTATATTGATAATTATTATTTAAGTCCTTTAAATTAAATGCTGCTTCTGATATACCCCATGGAATACCTAATTTTTTAGCATATTCCATTTGACTCATAATTAAAAATCTACAAGATTCATCAAGCAAACTTCCCTCGTATTGCCTTATATTTATATTTGGCATTAAATATTCAAAAGCTGTTCCTGACCACGAAATTAATCCTTTATATTTATTTAAACTTGTAAGTGTTCTACTTAAAGCACTCCAATGTTTAGGGTTAACATCTTTTTTTGCAATTGCAACCAAACTTGCTTGCCTTGCTTCAGAAGCAAGCAAATCATAATATGAATTTGTTAATTTGTTTTGCTCTACATCAAACCCTATTGAAAATAAATGTTTTTTAGAATCATATAAAATAGAAAAATCTGTTGTGTTTATAATATTATCTATTATCTCTATCATTTGAGATATTTGCGATGTTTGCATATTATCAATTAAAAATTGTTTTACTGTGTACAAATAGCCAATAAAATTTCCATTATCTACTGTAGAAATATATCTTGGAATTAGTGGTTCCAATGTATTTGTATTATACCAATTGTATAAATGTCCATTCCATTTTTGAAGTTTTGTTATAGTATTTAGCATTTTATTTAGTGTATCTATAGCTTCGTCTAATTCTATATATTTTAGGTCATATGCAGAAATTACAGCCAACATTCCAAGTCCGATATTTGTTGTTGATGTTCTTCCGGGCAATTTTATTTGCTCTACCTTCTTGGTAATTATCTGGCGGTAAAAAATTATTCTTCTCATTTATATTATCTTTAAAGTATTGCCAGGTTTTTTTACCTATTTCTATAATATACTTTTTATCCTGTGCTGAAATTTTTTCTATTGGCTTTACTTTTTTAATATCTTTACTAATATACCAAGATATAGTTGGTCCCAAAATCCATAGTATTCCTAGAAATATTAATAATAAAACATTTGCAAAAATGCCAAATACTAAACTCAAAATTCCAAATACCAAATTTGCACTCATAAATTTATAATAAGAAATTAAATCAGTTTTTGCCTGTTTTTCTGCTTCTTCTGCTGTAATCCACTCTAATAAATGCTTTTTGCTTATTTGCATTCTATATATTGTTTTTGTTATTGAATTTAATGATATATATGCTTTGTGCGGTAAAAAACTAATTTCTAACATTGCTCTAATAATACTTGCTTTTATTGAATTTATATTTGGCATAAAACTTTTATGTGCATATATAAACCTAGTATCTTTGCCCTTCTTAAAAATAATATAATTTAATATATCCAAAATAGTTGGAACAACATATGAGGCAAAACTAATTAACAATATTTGCCATATTTTTGTATCTGTAAATACTTTAAGCAATACTGCAAATATTAAATTTAAAATTATTAAAATAGGTAAAAAACTTCTTCTAAGATTATCTAAAATTTTAAATTTAGAAAGTAGTCCAAGTGGATTATCTTTTTTATTTCCATCTTTTACTGTTATTTTATTTAATAGCCATTTACTTATTTGAAAATCTCCTCTTATCCATCTACTTTGTCTCATGCAATAAGAATTATATTTGCTTGGATAATCATCTAATACTAATATATCTGTTGCAAGACCACACCTTAAATAATTTCCTTCTAATAAATCATGGCTTAAGACTGTATTTTCTGGTATTTCCTGACATAAAATTTTGTGGAATACTTCTGCATCATATATGCCCTTACCAGTAAAAATTCCTTCATCAAAATTATCTTCATATATATCAGATATTGCATTTGTATATGAATCTGTACCACCGAACGCCTGCATATATTTTAGTAAATAAGCTTTTTCTACTAGATTCTAAATTTATTCCTACTCTTGGTTGAATTAGCCCATGTCCTTCTATTACTAAATCCTTCTTTTCATTTAATACAGGCTTATTTAAAATATGTGCCATTGCTCCAATTAATTCTAGTGCAGAACCTAAAATTAAATTTGTATCTGAATCCAAAGTTATTACATATTTTATTTTGTTAAATGCATGGGCAGAAATGGATTCCGCCCCTACAGAATTTGCTATGTTTTGCTTAGCGGAAGTGGATTTTATATCCACAATTGTGTTTACTCTAAATTTGTTTATTCCATCTACTAATAATTCATTAAATTGGCATAATAAGCCCCTTTTCCTTTCCCACCCCAAATAACATTGTTCTTTCTCATTCCATGTTCTTCTTCTATATAAAAAATGAAATTTAGGAAAATCTTCTAAATTTTGCTTATATTTATTATTTAATTTTTCAACCTCTTCCAATCCTGTTTTTATAATCTCATCATCAAAATTTTCATACTCATTTGATGAGGCTGTACAATCTCCAAGAAGCGCAAAATACAAATTTTCACTTTTATTTGCTAAATAATATACTTCTAATTTTTTTATTAACTCTTTAGTTTTTTCTGCAGAATTAATAATTGTAGGTATTACAACAAATGTAGAATACTCTTTTGGTAACTCTTTACTAAAATCTAATTTTGGTATAAGTTTTGGTTTTATGCTTTTACTTAGTATATAATTTATTAGTTGTATAATAATTTCTGATATTGGTATATATAAAAGTATAGCACCAAGTATAGATATAAATATATTAGCTGAACTTAAATATAGGCATACACCACTTAGTATTGTAAAAATTGAAGTCAATATATAAATTCCAAATATATATCTTACTGATTTTGTTTTATTTGATAGTTTTTTGTTTCCTTTATATCCAATTTCTTTTAATAATTCATCTTTTCCTTTAGATATTAAATAATATCCTATATGACTTTTTTTATTTTCTAAATCTTTACATCTATTTGATAGTTGTACTATTTTATTTGCAATATATATTTCCGAAATTTTTGTTGCTTCAGAAATTTTTTTTATTTCATTTCTATAATTATCTTTTGTTGCATAATCCATCTTAGAGTAAATACCTGATGGATCCTTTTTTAATATTTCTTCCACTCCATTAATTTCTTCAAATAAACTTAAGAAATTTACTCTTAAAATTTCTTTTAAACTTAATATACAATTTCCAATAGAAACTTTTGAAATTGCAATATCATAATGCTCCTTTTTTATAACTTCTGAAATTGTTGTACCCATTTTATTTACTTGTTCTTCTAAAATATCTAAATAAGGCAAACCTTGCCTTCCATATTTCTTTAACTTATATGACATATATTCAATAAAAGGATACTTCATTTCTTTGTATAATAACTTTGGTTTTGTATTAGTTTTTGTATTTTTAAAAATCTGATTTCTAATTTCCTTTTTTTCTACTAATCTTTCTATTATATTTTCTACTTTATATTTTTGCATTTGAGAAAAATAAATCTTTTCACATATATTTCTTATATTTTCTATAATTGCTATTTCTAAAAAAATCCATAAGTTCCAAATTTCTTCCATACTAAGCAGCTTTCTTTTTTGATATGCTGAAATAGTAAGTCCTAAAATCTCGTCATTTATTCTATTATCTGTATATGCAACTATTTCTGATGCAAGAACGTATATTCTGCTATATCCTTTGTATATACCATTTGCTATAGATGGAAATTGCTTATATTTTTTTAAACTCATTTCTAAGCAAACTGTTTTATATGTTTCTTCTATAATATAAAAATTATCTAAAAGCCATTCTCCCGCAGAATGTGTATCTATACCCATTTTTACATGTTCATTTAATAATTCATATGTTTTTTCTATAAACTTAAAATTATCTTTAAGTCTTGGAATAGGATATGTGTTTTTTTGTGAACATTCTTTTATATCATGATTTGTTGCGATTTTTTCCATGTAATTTTGCAATTGATAATTATCTAAAATTGTTCCTTTTATATTTAAATATTTATAATTATTTGACTTCAAAATCACTTCACCTCAATATGTAACTTGTACATATTTTTACCATATGAAGGATTTTTTATGCAAAAAAAAACAAGCGGGCTAATTACTGCCCTCTTGTTTTTTTCATCCCACATTATTCATGTAATATCACAGATTGAACACCAAATAATATTACTTATAAACTACGTTTCCATCTAAGAAATCTGTAAGAGGTCCATTATACGTATTGCCACTTTTTCGTTCAGCACCAAATATTACAGCAAACAACTGAACCATATCTCCCCCTACCTCTAGATCCTCATCAGAATCTTTTTCAGTTCGATCGAACCAACCGATTCTCAGCAACCGTACGTCCGCTTTCATCTTCTAATAATTTTTCGCACGACAAAATCCCTACAACCGTACCAGAAATTGGATAATAATTTCTCATTTTTTCCTCGGAGTAATTACCATCACTTAGCCATCCAGTTTCGCCAACTTGTTCTACATTTGTGTTTTTATCCGGAGAATTTGGAAAACAGAAATTTCCATATTCTTCTTTAGGGTCTTGTTTTAAACACGAATAAGATATTACACTTCTACAATCCTCAAATTCGGAACTTTCTCCCATCTGCACCAATTGAAGCATATGGATAACCCCATCGTCTGTTCTAACTGCAATCATATGCCATCCAAAATCTTTATTTAACATTTCTTTTGTTAAATTCTTAATTGTTACATTTTCAAATCTATCTCCTACGTGTATTTCTCCAATACCTTCTTTTCCAGGGTTTGTATTACCACCAGAAGTTGTATCTTCTGAAATTTTTATTTCTGTGTTTCCTATTTTGTATTTATATTTCCCGTTTTTTCCTTATACCTCTACTGTTACTTCTGTTTGTGTATCATCTACAGTATTGGGAGTTACTTTATCATTTCCAAATCTTTTTACTACATTTTCTACTGTTTCTTTTACTTTTATTTTTCCATTATTATCCCATTCAGCTAATTCAATTATTTGCTCTAATATTACTTGTTCTTCTGTTTGTTTTGCTGCTGTTTTTGCTTTTTCAAATAGCCCACCACTTAGTGCTACATTTACTGTTACACCTACTAGTATTAGCATTACTATTATTGTTATTATTAAGGCTATTAATGTAATTCCTTTGGGGTTAGAAATTAGTGTTTGGATTTTGGAATTTGGATTTGAATAAATCTTTGAAGAACTAGTAGCCCAAGGTGCTACCCCTACAGTGTTCGCATTGATTTTGTTGCGTGTTTTTAATTTTAACATATGTGTTTTCTTCCCTTCTTTTGTATTATTTACTTTTATTTTTCTATTTATGTGTATTATAAGTTATATATTTTTCTTTGTCAATTAGTTTTCCACTTTTTAAAATAATCTTTTTAAAATAAATTTGGTAAATTTTATTTTTCTTAAGAAATATTATCACATGTTGTTTAATTTTTTAATATTTTTTATGTTTATTTGTAAATATATATTTTTGTTGTTCTTTTTTTATATTTTACATTTCTAATTTATGTCTTTTTGCGGGCAGACACAAGGCCTGCCCCTACAGCGTTTGCAGTTATTTTAGTTTTTCGAAATGTTACTTTGAATATTGTAGGAACCTTGTCGATTTAATGAAAATTTTTAAATTTTCATTAAACGTTTAAAAGCTAAAACAATTATTTTTTGACAAATAAACATTCATTTTTAAAAAATAATATTTCAGCTTTATATTTTCTTATTATAATTAGATAATATATGTTTATATATTATCTGTAATATTGGAAATATTTATAAGTCTAATTTTAATTTTATTCCTCTAGATTCATATTCTTTGTACTTTACTCCTGACATATCAAACATCTTTTTAGAAACTATTACAGAATCTGTATCCTTATATTTATCACTCATATATATTACTTCTTTTATTCCACATTGTATTATTGCCTTTGCACATTCATTACATGGAAATAAAGCAACATATATTTTACTTCCTTTAAGCGATGCTCCTGTATAATTTAAAATTGCATTTAATTCTGCATGACATACATATGGATATTTTGTATTTTTAAAATCTCCTTCTCTTTCCCAAGATATTTCATCATCTGAGCATCCAATTGGAAATCCGTTATATCCAATTGACAATATTTTATTATCTTCACTTACAATGCATGCACCTACTTGCGAATTTGGGTCTTTACTTCTCTCGGCAGATAATAACGCTATCCCCATAAAATACTCATCCCAGTTTATATATTCTTCTCTTTTTGGCATATTTCCCTCCAACAATGTAGTTTGTTAAATTTTTTCAACATTAAATCCTTCTTTTGTATCTTTTACAATATATCCTTTTTCCTTTAACTCATCTCTTATTTGGTCTGATAAAGCCCAATCTTTATTTTGTCTTGCTTGTTTTCTTTTCTCCAATAATAAATTTATTTCATCAGGTATTTCTAAATTTTTTTCTCTATTTTCTTTCTGTATGTCAACGCCTAAAACTTTATCAAAATCCAGCAATAAATTTGCTAATTGGTTTGATTTGTTTTCATTTTTTACTACGTCCCAGACTACACTCATTGCAACAGGCATATTTAGGTCATCATTAATTGCTTCTAAAAATTTATTTTTGTATTCTTCTATTATGCTTTTATCTATTTTACTGTTTCCTTCACTGTGTTTTTTATATCCTTCTCTTAATCTATTTAGTGCATTTTGACTGCTTGAAATAGCATCCCATGTAAAATTTAATTTGTTTCTATAATGAGAAGTAAAACATAACATTTTGAATGCTAATGCATCATAACCTTTGTCTATAATATCTTGAACTAAATATGTATTTCCCAAGCTTTTAGACATTTTTCCACCATTTATTAATAAAAATTCACAGTGCATCCAAAATGCAGCTGGTATTTTTCCTGTACATCCTTTACTTTGTGCTATTTCATTTTCGTGATGTGTTGGAACTAAATCTATTCCTCCTGTATGTATATCAAAAACCTCTCCTAAATATTTATTACTCATTGTTGAGCATTCTATATGCCATCCTGGATAACATAATCCCCATTGGCTTTTCCACTTCATAATATGATTTTCTGGTGCTTTTATCCATAAGGCAAAATCATATGGATTTCTTTTTTCTTCATCGATTTCTACTCTTGCTCCAGCTTTTTGATTTCTTAAATCTACTCCAGATAATATTCCATAATTATCTAATTTTGATACATCAAAATATATTGCAGTTGATGTTTCGTATGCATATCCATTATTTAATAGTTTTTGAACAAATTCTTCCATTTCTTTTATATGGTCTGTCGCTTTACATATTATTTCTGGTTTATCTATATTTAGTCTATCAAAATCTTTTAAAAATCTCTTGGTATAAAATTCTGCAATTTCTAAAGGGGTTTTTTTCTCCTCTTTTGCTGCCTTTATCATTTTATCTTCTCCATCATCGCCATCTGATACTAAATGTCCTACATCTGTTATATTCATTGCATGTTTTAATTTATATCCATTATACTTTAATACTCTTCTTAGTGTATCCATAAATACATATGATTTCATATTTCCTATTGTAGCATCTTTATATACTGTAGGACCACAAGTATATATTCTAACTTCATTTCCATTTAATGGTCTAAATTCATCCTTTGTTTTGGTTAATGTGTTATAAAAATATATATTCATTAATATACTCCTTTAAATTTAAAATAATATTTACAAATGGGCGAACTAAAGCACCGCCCATTTTATTCTATTCCTCCACTATAACTTTTCTCGTATCCGATACTCCTTTTCCACTAGAATTTTTTACTGTATATGTTAAAATATATTCTCCTGGTGTTGTATTATCTACACTTCCTGTTACAACTATGTTACTTGTTAAGTTTCCATCTATACTATCTGTTGCTGTTGCACCAGGATCATTGAAAGTTTCTCCTACTTTAATTTTTATTTCTTTATCTCCATTTAAAGTAATTATAGGTATGCTTGCATTTGTAACATTTTCATTCTCTACTATTACTTTTCTTGTAACTGTTGCTGTATTTTTTGCACTATCTTCAACTGTATATGTTATAGTATATGTTCCTACTTTCTTTGTGTCAACAGTTCCAGTTATTTTTATTTTACTTGTTATATCTCCATCTTTATCATCTGTTGCTGTTGCACCTAATTCTGTATATTTTTCATTTAGTTTTAATTTTATTGTTGAATCTCCATTTAGTTTAATTATTGGCTTAGATGCATCAAGTGTTTCTGTATGAACATTGCATGTATCCTTTATTGTAAGTGTATATTTCGCATCTGTTGCACTTTTCCAAGCAGTATTTGTTTCGTAATCTCTTCTTGTTATAAATACTTTTTCCTCTTTTTCTGGACAAAAATCAGTTGCAAGTAATCCAGTTTCTTTGCATAATTCTACTTTAACGTGACAATCACAAGTTTTAGTTGGAACAGTTCCTTTTACAAAATATTCTGTATAGCTTTGATTTCCTCTTGGATCATTTTTGCAATCTTCTGTAGCTAATAATCCAGAACATTTACATACTGTTGCTGTCACAACATTTGAAGGTCTTGTTTCTGCAAAAGTTTTTCCATCTAATCCTTTATGTACTTGTTTCATAACTGATGCCCATATTTGAGATGAAGGACTTAGTGACCAACCTCTTACTGTTTCTTGATTATCAAATCCATACCATGTTGCTGCTGTATAATATGGTGTAAATCCACAAAGCCATCTATCATAATCATCATTTGTTGTACCTGTTTTAGCAGCTGTACTTATACCAGAAATTGCACAATGTGTTGATGTACCTGTTTTTACTGGTTGTGTTAAAATTTCTTTTATAATATAGGCCGTAGCTGGAGACATTACTACTCTTGATTCTTGTTTTGGTTCTAATACCGTATTTCCGTCACCATCAACCACTTTTGTATAGAATGTAGGTTTTATATATACTCCATCATTCGCAATTGCTCCATAAGCTGCTGCCATTTCCAATGGATTTGTTCCATTAGTTAATCCTCCTAATGCTAAACCTAGGTTATTATCTGCATCTACTAGTCCTGTAATTCCTAAATTTTTTAAATACTCTATAGAAGTTTGTGTACCAATATTTTGCATTGCTTTTACCATTGGTATGTTTTGTGAACTCTCTATTGCATATCTTACAGTAATTAATCCTCTATAATTACTATAATTTTTATATATACTATATGGCACATCATCAAATACTGATGCAGCTGTAATTATTCCTTTATCTATACCTGGTACCAAAACAGCTATAGGTTTCATAGACGAACCTGTTTGCTTTACTAATTGTGTTCCTCTATTATATCCTAATGCAGTTGTTTTTTTACCAAGTCCCCCACACGTTGCAAGGACATAACCTTTTGTATGATCAATTAATGTCATACCTGCTTGGGCATGTTCATTTTTTAAACTTCCATCTTTATTTTTATCTCTTCCAGATACTAAGTATTTATCTTTTTCAAACTCAGTTTGCATTATTTCTTGCATATTACTATCTTGTGTTGTATATATTGTAAATCCTCCACCATATAAATATAGTTGTGCAGCATCATAATTTAAATTTTTTTCTTCCATAAGTTGATTAATTATTTGTAATATTGCTGCATCTGTATGGTATGAATATACAGTTTGAGTAATTGTACCTTTATTAAATTTTAATCCCGCTTCTACTTCTGCAATTGCTGTATCATATTCTTCGTTATTTATATATCCCAATTCTTTCATTTTATTTAGTACTACTGTAGTTCTATTTTTAATTTTTATTAAAACTTCTTCATTATCTTCTATAAATGGATCATAACTATTTGGTGTATTATTTATTCCTGCAAAAAATGCACTTTCTGCTAAACTTAAATCTTTTGCACTTTTAGAAAAATAATAGTTTGAAGCTACTTCTACACCATATATATTTGTATTACCTCCCATAAATATTAAGTTTAAATATAACTCTAATATTTGATCTTTTGATAATTCCTTTTCTATGTAATATGCTCTTGCTATTTCTTTAACTTTTCTTTGCCAAGTTCTATCTTTTTCTTCTGTTATATTTTTTATTACTTGTTGAGTTATTGTACTTCCTCCATAGCTAGAAGAACCTATCCCTATTTTACTTAATGCATATTTTGCTGTTGCACCTATAGTTCTTTTTAAATCAACACCCATATGATCATAGAATCTTTCGTCCTCTATAGCTACAAATGCTTTTGGTAAATATTCGGACATTTCCGAGATTTTTACAGGTTTTCTATTTTCAGTTCCACTAAGTACTGCTATGGTCTTCCCGTCCTTATCTAGTACTACAGAATTTTCATACTTTAATGCTAAATCAGCTACATCTAATTTAGCTTCTTTTATTATTCCATATATAATTCCAAATGCAATTCCTGCAAGTATTAACATAGTCAATAAAAATATAATTAAAACTCTTTTAATTATTTTTTTTCTTTTTCCATTATTCTTTTTTCTGTTTTTATCATTTGATTTTTCTTTATTTGTTTTTTGATTATTTTTTTTCTTATCAGGCATTTTTATTACCCCCCATAAAATATATATTATTATATTATATATATCATTAAAATTCAAATATTTATTATAAATCTTCTAAAATATCATCTAGATTAGTTATAATTTTTGCACCTTGTTTTATTAATTCATTAGTTCCATATGAATTTATACTATCTATATTACCTGGCACAACAAAAACATCTCTTCCTTGTTCCAATGCAAAATCTACAGTAATTAATGTACCACTTTTCTTTTTAGCTTCAACAACAACTATTCCATCTGATAATCCACTTATAATTCTATTTCTTCTTGGAAAATTTTTTGCTTCAGGTTTAGTACCTATAATATATTCAGATATTATAGCTCCTCCATTTTCTATAATTTCATTAAATAATTTAACATTTTCTTTTGGATACACCGTATCTAATCCACACCCGTACCACAGCTACTGTTTTTCCTTTTGCATTAAGGCATCCTATATGAGAACATGTATCTATTCCCCTTGCTAGTCCACTTATTATATTAATATTATTTAAAGACAAGTTATATGCTATTTTTTTTGCTATGTTTTCTCCATATTTTGTACATAACCTACATCCAACAATTGCTATTGATTTTTCTTTTAATATCTCTTTATTACCTCTTATGTATAAAACAACTGGTGGATCATAAATATTTTTTAATTTACTTGGATATTCTTTATCGTAAATTGATAATATGTCTATATTATTTTTTTGCATATATTTTTTGTACTTATCTAAATTTGCTCTATATTTTATGTCTGTTATTCTATTTGCATATTCTTCCTTTATTCCATCATTAATCAACTCTTCTTTTGTTTTTTTCCATATATTATTTGGTGTTTTGTATTTTTCTAATAAATTTATTAAAAATTTAGGGGTTAAATCCTCTATTCTTGAAAGCCATATCCAATATTCAATATCCTCCATATTACCTCCTTTAAAATTAACCCCCATATTAACAATATTCAATTTCTTAATAAATCTTTATAATTTCTTATATTATTAAATAGTATAATTTGCAAAATTATTAACATAGATAATACCATAACTAATATTTTTATAGATAATAAATTAAATGAAACACTTCCAACTATAAGTAATGCAATAAATCCTGTTACTCTCCCTATTGCTAAATATATTTCACTAAGCATTATATTTTCTAATTTATAATTTTTTAGATCTTTACTGTCATTAATTTTAAATAAATTCTCTGACTGTAATACTGTTATAATTTGTCCTCCTATGTTTAATGCAATATTATATATTACAAAAAATGCAAAATTTGTATTTATCAGCATAGGTAATACAGAAATTATTATTAGTAATCCAGCTATACAAAATGCTTTTTGATAATTTTTAGGTTTTAAATATTTATTTAATAATACCAATGTTATAGTTGCAATAATTGCAAATATTGCATTTAAATACCCTATACTAAATTCTGAATTAAATTGCATAAAAATAACTAATTGCACAAGAATAAGTAAAACTCCTCCGGAATTCATTCCATATAAAAGATACATTGTATATGTTCTTCTTGAATTCTTATTTTTCATCATTTCTTTCATTTTTTTAATTTTTATACTATTTTGTTCATATTCTATTTTGTCTAGTGAAAATGTTGAAAAGAATATAATTATACCCAAAACTATAATAATCATAAATACAAACTGATATGAACTTTCAGTTATAATATATCCTGTTGCTATTGTACTAATTATAATCCATATTTTTTCTATTATTTGCATATATGAAAAATATTTTTTATATGAGCCTTCTCTACTAACATTATAAATAAGCATCTTTTGAGGAATCCAATATATAGCTTCTCTAAATGCCGCAAGTATTGCAAATAGATATATGTATTTAACTATATTTTCTTTTGCGAAAAATAAAATCATAAAACATAATAAATCAAAAAATATTCCTGTTCTATACATTGCTATGATATTATTTTTGTTAATTTTTTTTGATATTATATACATAAAAATTGGATGAAACAAATACCATATTATATAAAATAACACAACTTCTAATATATTTCCTCCTGATATTTTTAAGAAATATATTCCTAAAAATGTTGTATTAAACATTTGGGTTAAACTTTTTAACATACCAGTAAATAATAATTTATTCATGTTAATATTCCTTTTATTTTATTCATTTACATTTTATTTTGTAATTTTGTTGCTTTTACAATATTATTCATAAGCATTGCAACTGTCATTGGTCCTACTCCTCCTGGAACTGGAGTTATGTATGATGCAACTTTGGATACCTCATCAAAATCGACATCTCCACATATTTTTCCATTTTCGTCCCTGTTAATTCCAACATCAATTACAATTGCATTTTCCTTTACCATTTCTTTTGTTATAAACTTTGGTTTTCCTATAGCAACTACTAATATATCAGCTTTTTTTGTTAATCTTTCTAATTTTACAGTTTTTGAATGGCAAATTGTTACCGTTGCATTTTTATTTAATAAACATTGCATCATTGGTTTCCCAACAATATTGCTTCTTCCAACAACTACAGCATCTTTACCTTCAATATCAATTCCATACTCTTCTAGTAATTTAATTATTCCATATGGTGTACAAGATATAAAAGTATCTTGTCCTAAACAAAGTTTTCCTACACTACATGGGTTAAATCCGTCAACATCTTTTTCAGGAGCAATTGCTTTAAATGCTTCGTTTATATCTAAATCCTTTGGAATAGGACTTTGTAACAAAACTCCATTAACACTTTTATCATTATTTAGTTCATCTATAAGTTCCAATAGTTCTTTCATATTTGTTTTTTCAGGTAGTAAATATTCCTTGTATTCTACCCCAATTTCTTTACAAGCAATACTTTTATTTCTCACATATATTTTAGAGCTTTCATTATCTCCTACCATAATTACAGCAAGTTTTGGTACTATTCCATTTTCCCTTAATTTTTCTACATCATTTTTTAGTTTTTGCCTAATATGTTGTGCAACTAATTTTCCATCTATAACTTCAGACATATACTTCTCCTTTAAATTTTATAATTTATTACTTTATTCTATATTAATTTATTATTTTTTACAATATATATAGGTAATTTTATTTTTAGATTTATATCAATCATGGACACATTATTATGTAAATTGTAGTTTGTTTGATTGTGTTTGGTATTTAGAATTTTGAATTTTGTGTAGGGGTGGACGACCCTACGGTATTTGCTCAGTGAATATTTAAGAATTAATAGTGAATAATTAATAGTTAATGTATGAAAAATTGCATTTATGCAGTTTTTCTTCCTAAATTATTCACTATTCAATCTTCACTATTCACTTGAAAATTCAGGACAGTCCCTAGAATTTTCTTAGTGTTTAGAACCCTCTGTCAGTTCTTCGAACTGACATCTCCCTTACCTAAGGGAGACTAGGGTTTATATCTCCTTTCATTTTCTTTCAAAATTCCAAATTCCAAACACCAAATACAATTATACAAACTCCAATTTATTTTATATTTCAATTTTTGGCTGATACCTTTCAAGCCACATATTAACTTGGCAAAGATAAGCCATAAGTTGTGGTCCGTGTCATTAATTGACCAAACCATGGTCTTGTAAATGCCTTTCCATCTGTTTCCATTATATCTAATATATAATCTCTATTTAATAAGTTATTAATTGGTGCTTCTTTGTTATACATTATTTTCTTTAATTTTTCTTTTACAGCTAAAAGATATGTTGGATTATGTGTTTTAGGATATGGACTTTTCTTTCTATCAACTATTTCTTCTGGTAATAAATCTCTTACAATATATCTTAGCAAGCCTTTTTCTCTTCCATTTAAGGATTTTATTTCCCAAGGAATATTCCACATATATTGTACTATTCTATAATCACAAAATGGAACTCTAAGCTCTAATCCATTCTGCATTGACAT